>JBBRXW010000018.1:0-13856 GCA_038238295.1 Flavobacteriales bacterium
ACGCTTCTTTGCCGTATTTTTCATAATATTATTTCTGGCAGTTGGATTGCTGTTGAACGACATTTTCACGCTGCTTTTTGGATGTTTGTTTTTTGTATTATTAAAAAGAAAACATTGGCAAAACTTGTATTATTGCATTGCTCTTTGTGTTATCTTTATTGAATTAGTAGGTACGTATTTTCAATGCTGGACATGGGTTCCGAAAACATATGGAATTATTCCTTGCGCCAATCCACCGATGGGAGCGGTGTTTTTTTATGCCGGAGGCGATGTGTTGCTGGTGAAAATTATAACACTTTGGGAAAATAAAAAATTAAAATCAACAGTATAAATTAATGAATTTCATTGCGCCACAATCTTCGGATTTATTACTTTCAGAAGCCGAAAAGGAAAACCTCTATCTCAAATTAATTGAGCAAATCAATAAGGATTTTAATTTGGCCAACGAAGGAATCGATTTTCCGCTTAGCACCAAACCCGACGAATTGAAAATACAATTGCATGAGAAAATCTACCGGTTGATTCAATATAAATTTGCCGAATACCTCAACCTACTTTACATCATCGATGTACCGGAAGATCAGATCAAAAAACTTGACGGCTCCGATGTGGCGGAACTTTCCGAACAAGTGGCTTTTCTAGTTTTAAAAAGAGAATGGATGAAAGTCTGGTTTAGAAATAAACTCGGATGAAAGGCATAAAGGCGTCGCTGTAGACAAAATCATTTTTATCATACAACACATTGAAGCGGACACCGAGCGTCACATTATCAGAGTGGAAACCAGCGCCAAAAAACAAAGCGGTATTCCAGAAATTTTTACGGATATCAATTTCAGGAAAACGGCTGCTGACCCGCAATTCTTCCAATTCGACCGAAAGCTGTACCTGCTCGACAGGATTGAATAACCCTATTACGCTTCCGCCATATATATACGATTCGTAACGATCCCTCACATTCACGTAAGTGCCCTGCAAACCCAATCCGGCTGCAACATACCGATTGAAATTGTATATCGCACCAGGCGCCAATGTGATGTCGGTATACCCTGAACCAACATTCAACGCAATGCCGCCACCAACTTGGGTCTTTTCCCAGAAATCCTTCTTTGCTGGAAGGTCAGGAGTTGCCGTTTGTGCTGAAATAAATATAGGCAGCAACAGCAAAACCACCATCGAAATCCTTTTCAAACCGGAAAACAAAATTCCTTTTTTCATGCGATATCGGAGTTTATTTTTTAAAAGATAAAAGTATCCAAAATAATTAAAAATTTATGGCAATTATTGTACTTTTGCGTAACAATTTTACAAATCAGGACATTCAATAACAGTTATGGATAGGTTTTCCTTTTTAAACGCAGCACACACCGAATTTTTCGCAGATTTATACGAACAATATACAGCCAATCCGGATAGCGTCGAACCAAGCTGGAGAAGTTTTTTTCAGGGTTTCGATTTTGGAATGACTACGTACAACGAAACTGTCGCCGAGCAAATGGGCAACATCGCTTCTGGAGCTATCGAAAATGGGCAGGTTTCTGAAAAAATCCTCAAAGAATTTAATGTTTTAAAACTGATTGACGGCTACAGAACCCGAGGCCATCTTTTCACAGAAACCAATCCTGTTCGCGATAGAAGACACTTTTTTCCAACTTTGGATAAAGAAAATTTTGGTCTGACCGATGCCGATCTCCAGACCGTTTTTGATGCCGCTAAAATTTTAGGACACAAGCCTTCCACATTGCAGCAAATTTTAAGTCATCTTAAAAATGTGTATTGCCAGCATATCGGGATCGAATATATGTATATGCGCCATCCCGAAACCATCCAATGGATTCAGGATAAAATCAACATCAACGACAACCTTCCGAATTTTAATAACGATCAGAAGAAACATATTCTGAGCAAACTCAATGAAGCCGTTTCTTTTGAGAACTTTTTGCACACGAAATATGTCGGTCAAAAACGGTTCTCACTCGAAGGTGGCGAATCGATAATTCCGGCGTTAGATGCCTTGATCGAAGCCGCCGCCGAAAAAGGCGTCGAGCAATTCGTGATGGGAATGGCACACCGCGGTCGTTTGAATGTTTTGGCGAATATTTTCAGAAAATCAACTCAAGACATCTTCTCCGAATTTGATGGAAAAGATTACGATCAGGAATATTTTGATGGCGACGTAAAATACCATTTGGGTTTGACGTCCGATAGAAAAACAAGCTCAGGAAAAAGCATTAATATCAATTTGGCGCCGAATCCATCGCACCTCGAAACCGTTGGTGCCGTTATCGAAGGAATTACCAGAGCGAAACAAGATCATTATTTCCCAGACGATTTCTCTAAAGTATTGCCGATTGCCGTTCATGGTGATGCAGCAGTGGCTGGACAGGGAATCGTATATGAAATCGTGCAAATGGCGCAACTCGATGGGTATAAAACCGGAGGAACCATCCACTTAATTATCAACAATCAGGTTGGTTTTACGACCAATTATCTCGATGCGCGTTCATCAACCTATTGCACTGATGTGGCAAAAGTGACTTTATCGCCGGTATTGCACGTCAATGCCGATGATGTCGAAGCGGTTGTTCATGCGATGTTGTTCGCCCTCGATTTCCGCATGCAATTCGGCCGCGATGTTTTCATCGATTTATTAGGCTACAGAAAATACGGGCATAATGAAGGCGATGAACCTCGATTTACCCAGCCGCTGTTATACAAACTTATTGCAAAACACCAGAATCCAAGGGATATTTATGCCGAGAAATTATTGTCGCAAGGCGTTATCGAACCAAATTTTGTAAAGGATTTGGAAACGGCGTACAAACTCGATTTAGATCAAAATTTAGAAGCGTCGCGTAAAAAGGATTTAACGATTATTACCCCTTTCATGCAAAATGAATGGCAGGGAATGAAGCAGGTTTCCGACGATGTGATGCTTCAAAAAGTCGATACTACTTTCCCGAAAAAAGGATTGACTGAAATCGCTGAAGTCATTTGCAATTTACCGAAAGACAAAAAATTCATCAGCAAAATTGAGAAACTAATCAACGATCGAAAAACAATGTTCTTCGAAACCGATAAGTTGGATTGGGCGATGGCGGAATTTTTAGCGTACGGCTCACTAATGACTGAAGGCTACAATATTCGTATTTCCGGGCAAGACGTAGAAAGAGGAACCTTCTCGCACCGCCACGCCGTTGTTAAAGTCGAAGACAGCGAAGAAGAAGTAATTCTTTTGGATCATCTTAAAAAAGCGAAAGGGAAGTTCAATATTTTCAATTCATTGCTTTCCGAGTATGCCGTTCTTGGATTCGATTACGGGTATGCCTTAGCCAGTCCGAAAACGCTCACCATTTGGGAAGCGCAATTCGGTGATTTCAGCAATGGCGCGCAGATCGTAATTGATCAATATATTTCGTGTGGAGAAGACAAATGGAACAACCAAAACGGAATTGTTTTGTTATTGCCTCACGGTTATGAAGGCCAAGGTGCCGAGCATTCTTCCGCAAGAATGGAGCGCTACCTGCAACTTTGCGCCCGTCAGAATATGTTCGTTGCCGATTGTACGACGCCGGCGAATTTCTATCATTTGCTGCGAAGACAAATGAAAACAGCATTTCGCAAGCCCTTAATCGTATTCACACCGAAAAGTTTATTGCGTGATCCGAGAGTCGTTTCGTCGGTAGATGAATTCGCGAAAGGAACATTCCAGGAAACCATTGACGATACGACAGCTGCTAAAAAAGACGTGAAAACACTGGTATTCTGCACCGGAAAATTCTATTACGACATAGATGCTGAAAGAGCGAATCTTTTCAGAAAAGACGTGGCGATTGTCAGAATCGAGCAACTGTTCCCGTTGCCTGTCGAGCAATTAAAAGCGATTATCAAAAGCTATCCGAATGCCGATGATTATGTTTGGGCACAGGAAGAGCCAAAAAATATGGGCGCATATAGTTTTATGCTGATGAATTTCGACCTCGTAAAATGGAGACTCGCCTCGCTAAAAGCCTACGCTGCGCCAGCCGCAGGAAGTTACACCCGAGCCAAACGCCGCCATGCCGATGCCATTAGAATGGTATTTGATAAAAATTTATTTCAATAATGAGGAGCTATTCCCGCTTTTCGTTGCAATCTTTTTTGTTTTCAAAGAAAAACAAAAAAGGATTTCCATTGCAATCGGGGCTAGGGCTTTATAGTCAGCAACAACCAAACATTTAAAATTCATCATTTAAAATAAAAAGCAATGATTTTAGAAATGAAAGTCCCATCACCGGGAGAATCGATCAAAGAAGTTGAAATCGCAACTTGGTTAGTAAAAGATGGTGATTATGTAGAGAAAGACCAGGCTATTGCTGAAGTCGATTCAGACAAAGCCACTTTAGAATTGCCAGCAGAAGCCAGTGGAATCATCACCCTCAAAGCCGAAGAAGGCGATGCCGTTGCCGTTGGTGCTGTAGTGTGTTTGATTGATACCGATGGAGCAAAACCTGCGGGAAGTGCCCCAGCATCGGAAAGCAAACCGACGACAGAAGCTCCTCAAGTGGAAAGCAAACCGGAACCAAAAGCTGAAGTGCCAAAAGCACCGACAGTGTCAACAAGTTATGCTGCCAATACACCTTCACCAGCAGCAAAAAAAATATTAGACGAGAAGAACATACAGCCTTCTGACCTTGTCGGAACCGGCAGAGACGGCAGGATTACCAAAGATGATGCGGTCAATGCAGTGCCATCAATGGGAACGCCAACTGGTGGAAACCGCGGGTCGAACCGAACCAAATTATCGATGTTGCGCAGAAAAGTAGCGGAACGTTTGGTAGCGGCGAAAAACGAAACAGCGATGCTGACAACGTTCAATGAAGTCAATATGACACCGATCAATTTAATCCGTAACGAATATAAAGAGGCGTTTAAAGTGAAGCATGGCGGTTTAGGTTTAGGCTATATGTCATTTTTCACGAAAGCGGTAACAAGAGCGTTACAATTGTTCCCAGACGTCAACTCGATGATCGACGGACAGGATAAAATCGCTTACGATTTCTGCGATATTTCAGTAGCGGTTTCGGGTCCGAAAGGGCTGATGGTTCCTGTGGTAAGAAGCGCGGAAAACTTAACGTTCCGAGGCATTGAAGCCGAAATCAAACGATTGGCCATCCGCGCACGTGACGGACAAATCACTGTCGATGATATGACCGGAGGAACGTTCACGATTTCTAACGGAGGTGTTTTCGGAAGTATGTTATCGACGCCGATTATCAATCCACCGCAATCCGGAATTTTAGGAATGCACAACATTATCGAAAGACCGATTGCTGTCAACGGTCAAGTAGAAATTCATCCAATGATGTACGTGGCGCTATCGTATGACCACAGAATTATCGACGGACGCGAATCAGTTGGATTCTTAGTTGCCGTCAAAGAAGCGTTAGAAAACCCATTAGAATTTTTGATGCATGGCGATGCGAAAAAAGCCTTGGAATTGTAATTTAGATTCTAAATAAATTGAAATCCCGCTTCGGAAACTAAGCGGGATTTTTTGTTTATTTGTTTCACTTTCGAGCGAGCCTGCGTGAGGGATGGAAGCAAAGTGCCGTGCACTGCGGACAGCCCGACGCTAGGAGGTACGACGAAGCGGCACGCCAAAATCAGTATTATGAAGAAAAACAAAAAGCAGGCAGCGATAGGATTTATATTCATCACAATGCTGATCGACATTACCGGTTGGGGAATTATCATTCCGGTAATCCCAAAGCTGATTGAGGAACTGATTCATGGCGATATCAGTGAAGCTGCCAAAATTGGAGGCTGGCTGACGTTTGCCTATGCGATTACACAGTTTATTTGTGCGCCGCTTATCGGAAATTTGAGCGATAAATATGGAAGGCGGCCGATTTTGTTGTTTTCACTTTTTGGTTTTGCGTTAGATTATATGTTCCTCTCAGTCGCTCCAACCATAGGTTGGCTGTTTGTCGGGCGAATTATTGCCGGCATTACCGGCGCGAGTATTACTACAGCGGCGGCCTATATTGGCGATGTCAGCACCAAAGAAAACCGGGCAAAAAACTTTGGAATGATCGGTGCTGCGTTTGGATTAGGATTTATTATCGGGCCAGTCATCGGTGGTTTGCTCGGGCAATTCGGTTCTCGGGTTCCGTTTTATGCAGCGGCGGGATTGTGTTTTCTGAACTTCTTGTATGGATTTTTTATACTGCCGGAATCACTTGATAAAGCACACCGCAGGGCTTTCGAATGGAAGCGCGCCAATCCGGTCGGGGCGTTACTAAACCTGAAAAAATACCCGCAACTGATTGGGTTGATCGCATCGATATTTATTCTCTATGTCGCCTCGCATGCGGTGCAGAGCAACTGGAGTTACTTCACAATGTATCAATTGCATTGGGATGAAAAGATGGTAGGGATTTCGTTGGGCGTCATTGGATTGCTGGTTGGGATCGTTCAGGGCGGACTGATTCGCTGGATAAACCCGAAACTCGGGAACGAAAAAAGTATCTACCTCGGCATGGCGTTATACTCGATTGGGATGTTCTTGTTTGCTTTTGCGACAGAAAGTTGGATGATGTTTGTTTTTTTGGTGCCGTATTGTTTGGGTGGAATTGCCGGTCCGGCGATGCAAGCAGTCGTTTCTGCCGATGTGCCACCGACGGAGCAAGGAGAAATTCAGGGAACATTAACCAGTCTGATGAGCGCCTCTGCGATTATTGGTCCACCATTGATGTCGACCGTATTTTACTATTTCACGCATGCCGGAGCACCGTTTCAATTTGCCGGAGCACCCTTTATTCTTGCTGGGATTTTGATGCTGATCAGTGCCGTGATTGCGTATAGATCGTTTAAGAAATAAAAACCCATCTTCAGATTTTGTTGAAGACGGGTTTCTGTTTTACTGATAAAGCTATTATACTTTTGTAAGCTTCACTATTTTTTCTTGTCCATTAGTTTTTACTTTCGCTAAATAAATACCTTTTGATAATGATGACAAATCGATAGTTGCATTGCTGTAATGAAAGACTTTTGAGAGTACTGTTTTTCCTAAAATATCCATTACTTCAATGGTATCTATCGCAGTATTATTTTTCAAAGAAAACGTTACAATACTAGAAGTTGGATTCGGATAATATTGAAAAGTAGTAGCATCAAAAACATTTACGCCTAAGAAAGGAACAAATTCCGTGGTGCAGGTGTTGGTGACAATGGCAGGATTAAAATCGAAATAAATATTGGCAGTATTTGGAATAATATCGCCTAAGGCAAAACCTGTTTTTGGTTTGACTTGAAAGACGATATAACCATGACCAGTAACCTCATCATTGACAACTGATGGCGGTAAATTGATACCGTCAAATCTCCAGCTTAGTGCATTTCCAACACGATCTAAAACATAAGCATTACTTGCACGTACCATTTTTACTGTCGTTTCGTCAAGTTTTGCATCTAAAATGTCGTTTACTTGAATGTTGATGGCTTCGGCATTTCCGGTATTTTCAAAACGAATGGTATACGTTAAATAATCATTGGCTGTAAAGTTAGCATACACGATTTTGTCACCATGACTTTCTGTTTTTTCGTTCGGGTCATAGGAACCCGAAATATTTCTAGTTAATGTAGCACTATTGTTTTGGCTATTCCCATCTGTTGGCGTGATAGTCACCGAATTCGATAAAGATTGACCTAAAGTTACAGTTGGAATAACTGGCACTTGCATGGTAATCGTAATAAATCTCGATTCGCCCGGAAGAAGATTGGTATAATCATAGCTAAAACCAGTAGCATTCATTGGAGCGCCGACAGAATTTGAAAGCAAAGTTACAGCACTATCATTGTTGAAAGTAATCGTGCCAGATGCCGATTGATTTCCTTCATTAGTGTAGTAAATGTAATTGGTATACACAAAACCTGGTCTTGGATTACGATCGCTGTAGAGATAAACAGATACATCATCACAAGCAACAGGTGTAATGGCAAAATTATAGGTCGTAACACCCGAACCATTTGCAACTGCTATAGAAGGATACGAAGCTATCGCCACTAAATAATGGGAACCACAATAATTGTTAATGGTGTTTATAGTATACTGCAGAGAATAAATGTTCTCAGGATTGGTCTCGTATAAATAAAATTCTCCAGTTGAGGTACTGATATCGTGAACAGCACCAGAGTTGATTTGATAGCTAAAAGTACCATGTGTATAATTTTGTTCATTCCCATCTTGAATACCATTGTTATTGGTATCGATAAAAGCGTTGAGTTTAATTCCGTTTGAAGTGTTTAAAAGAGTATTGGTATATGCTATAGTGGTATTAACAACGCCAGGATTTGATACAGTTATAGTATGGTAAACCAAAGCGTTACCTAGGTTGACATCATCCTGTGTTATTATATGGTAGTAATTTAATGTAGATGCATCTGTAGCATTTGGAGCTAGACTTGCAATAGAAACATTGGATGCAGTTAGCTGAACATCATTCAATACACATGTAGCACTAGTATTGGTAACAGAAGCCTGATAGTTGATGATATCGCCAACATTCACAATACCGTCATTATTAAAATCATTGTAGGTGTCAGTTACAGAGCCAATTATTGGGTTGCTAATTTCTAAATAGAAATTATTAATGGTGGTAAAAATAGGAAAACCACAACTAAGGGTTATATCAATATTATAAAAACCTGGTGAAAGTCCGGTAACAGTATATTCGGATTGAAATGCAGGTATGGTATATTGTCCAATCATAACGGAATCTTTATAAACCATGAGTGTAGCATCTGAATCCAAAAACAAACCGTCAATTACAATTTGACCATTCATAGCATCACAGTCAGGATTTATATAACTAGCGTTGGCAATGGTAGGGATATGACTTACCGAAATAGTAGCAATATTGGAGGTGTTTCCCAGATTGTCTACAATAACGTAGCTAATCGTTTGTGGGATACCCACCGGAGTAAGCCCCGGAGTAAAAACATAAACATATTGACCAATGACCTGAAATTGGCTTCCAAACGAACCAATTATAGTTTGCTGAACACCAGGTTGTGACGGGTCTAAATCAATGGTGTTTGAGTCGATAGGGCTATACAAAATATCATTAGCCAACACATCTATGATTATAGCCGCACAAGAATTCTCAAAATTAAATTGCTCATCATTGTTCGCGACGGGAGCTTGAGCCCAAGAGCCGAAACTACAACAACAATTTAAAACGAACAGCAGCAATACGGTGGTGTAATTTTTTTTCATAAAAGTGATTTTAAGTAGTTATTGTTTGGAAATTTTAATTGTTTTTTCTTGCCCATTCGCTTTTACTTTCGCTAAATAAATACCATTTGATAACGAAGATAAATCAATAGTTGCAGTATTGTAATGAAAAGCTTTTGAGAGTACGATTTTCCCTAAGACATCCATCACTTCAATTGTATCTATCGCTGTATTATTTTTCAAAGAAAACGTTACGATATTAGAAGTAGGATTCGGATAATATTGAAAACTATTGGCATCAAAAATACTCACACCTAAGAAAGGGACAAATTCTGTGGTGCAGGTGTTGGTGACAATGGCAGGATTAAAATCAAAATAAATATCGCCTTTGTTCGGAATGACATCGCCTAATGCATAACCCGCTTTTGGTTTTACTTGAAAAGTTACATAGCCTTTTCCTGTAATAGAATCATCTGTAGATGGCGGCAAATTGATTCCTGAGAATGTCCAAGTCAAATGATTCCCAATTCTTTCCAACGAATATTTGGCGCTGGCATCGACCATTTTAATAGAAGACGGTTCTAATTTTGCATCCAAAACATCATCCACTTTTATATTGATGGCATTGGCGGTTCCGGTGTTTTCAAAATGAATCGTATAGGTTAGATAATCATTGGCCGTGAAACCGGAATGTAAAATTCTTCCGCCATGACTTTCGGTTTTATCGTTCGGATCCCATGAGCCAATAATGGTTTGTGAAATGCTAGTTGTATTGTTGAGCGGGTCAATATCCTCAGGACTTAGCGTTATAGAAGTCATATTTGTTACTAATTGCCCTAAGGCCACTGTTGGAATGGTCGGTGTTTGCAATCGTACAGAAATGTTTCTCGATTCGAAAGGCAACAATTCGGTAAAATCATATGTGTGAACGGTTCCAGGATCACCAATTACTGAAACTGCGCTGTCATTAATATATGTGACAGTTCCTGAGGTTATTGTCTGATTCGAATTATTGGTATAAATAATATAGTTATTATATTCAAAACCGGGGCGCGGTGGCGGATTATAACTCACTAGAGCTACCGACAAATCAGTATATGGCACTGTGGCTGCTATAGGAAAATTATATGTTGTGAGTCCAGAACCTAAAGCTACAGTAACATTCGGATAAGAGAAAGCACAAGTATAGTTGCTTGCGTATTGCGCATCAATTTCGTAGCTTAAATTATACGAAGTCGTTGGATTGGATTCATAAAGATAACCCGGAGTTGTATATAAATTATGCACTACACCATCATTATTGATTTCATAATTAAAATGCCCCAATGGGAAGTTTATTTCCGCTTCGTCTTGAATACCGTTGGCGTTACTATCGATAAAAGCTTTGAGTTGTATCCCATTTGAAAAAATTAAATCACCGCTACTCACATATTTTGCATAGTTGTTAACTGACAATCCGTTATAGGTTCCTATGAATTCCATCGATAATTCACCAAGGTTACTAGCACCCACATTAATATTTTCTTGATTCAAAATATAGTTCGCATAAAAGGTAGTGCCATCCGTTGCACCGGCATTTAAAGTAGCAATCGGACCTCCAATAATAGTTAAGGCAACATATCCGTTGCTAAAGAGTGAACCCAAATGAATATCACTTATTGGAGCATTCCCAATATTTGTTACTGAAATAACATAAGTAACCACATCACCTGCGCTCGTATACCCGTCGCCATTAGTATCTGCATAGACTAACGAATAGGTGGTTTCTAAAGGCGATTTTACATTGATAGAGACATCTACAGTAGAAAAAGCTAAACCCGGATTTGCTGCTTCATACAAGGTATAATATATACCATAAGCACCTGCGGGAGTATCAGGTGGGACTGTCAAAACACCTTGATTGTTTACTGTTATTGCGGGAGTATTGCTTTCAAAAGTTATGATTACATCCGAAGGATTTACTAAAAGTCCATGCAAGGTATCATTAGCCAACAATGGAAACGTAGCGCCAACTCCAGCAACTGTAGTTATTTCATCATGATGCGCATGAACATTATAATCATCTAAAAGTGTTATCGTTAAAGCATCGCTTGAGTTAAAAGTAGTTCCAGAAAGTAAGGTTCCATTTATCGTAAAAGTTTCGTTGGTTTCTAATAAATTATCAAATATGGTCGGAACAATTCCAGCAACAAAAGGAGAAACAGAGATTGAGCCAGCTGGAATAGTAACGGTGGTAGTTATTGGAGTATAATCTAAATTGCCCGCAGTGCCATCGGTAGTAGTAATTTGAATGACTGTATCAGTGTTGCTTGGCGCAGTTAAATTCACATAATAATTGGCATCTGAGCCTTCTTCGAGAGTACTAGAGCCGTATATTTCAAAATCTGGAAGACCATCATTGTCTCTAATAATTGCTGTTCCTGAAAAATTAGTATTGGCAGTATTTCCGGAGGTTACTGTTCCGTCTATTGTAAAATTTTCACGGGGCTCATCAAGCGTGTCATCTGTAATATTGACCATGACGACGTCGTTTGTACCAAAACTTCCTGCCGGAATTGTTCTATCAGTTATAACAGATGTATAATCGTCAGTCCCAGCAGTCCCGGCAGTTGTTGCCAGATGCACTACAACATCCGAATTATACAAGCGATTTAACCCAGGATATAAATACATTGTAGGTTCTCCTTCTGTAACCAAATACCCATCCAGGGAAACTGTTGGAGGAGTGTCATTATCAACAATTAAAATCTCTGAAGAACTTGTTAAATTGGTCGTGTTCCCTGAAGTTACGGTTACTTGTAAAGTAAATAATTCATCAAGTTCTATAAGCGCATCGTCCGTAATATAAATAGTAAAATAATGATATGTTTCTCCTGCATTTATAATAAACGTTTGCGAAATAATGCTGGTGTAATCTGCAGTACTTGCAGTTCCAGGAATGGTTTGGAATTGTATTGCAATATCCTCGTGGTATGGATTACTCAAAGAAAAGCTATAGGAACAATTACTATATCCTTCTACTCCACCGCTGCCTTGAAGACTTATAGTAGGTGGCGTATCATTATCAATAATAGTAATAACGATATTCGTCGTAATGTTTGAAGTGTTTGCGGAAGTTACTGTGCCAATTATTGTAAAAGTTTCGTTAGGTTCACTCACATTATCATTGCCTGTTGGAATCGATAAAATCGCGCTAGATAATTCTCCTGGCGGTATGGTTACTGATGTTGTTAGTGAAGTATAATCGTCAGTTCCCGCTGTACCGGTTGCTGTCAGGATGTTAAGAACTACAGGAGTTGTGCTCGGGCTATTCAACATAACGGTAAACGTATAGATGCTCCCTTCAAGAACATACGAGCTGTTTATGTTTAAACTCACTTGCGGATTCTGCGCAAAAACAGAGTTATAAAGCAATCCAAAAACGAGAATTAAAAGAGAAGTGAAGTATTTTTTTGTCATTAGAGTGGAATTTCGATTAAATAATATTGAGCCAAGAATCATAAAAAGTAATAAAACTAAACGAATTATATCTTTTTCAAATACAAACAATGGCTAAAGTAATCAATTATCGCTTTCCCTTCCATCAAAACGTCCGCGCCGATAATGCCCTGCACCGGCTTGGCTTTGTGCGAAATCAGCGCTTCATTGACATGCGATAAGTCGAAAATGACTAGATGAAAATCATTGTTTTTCCAACTTCCGATTTGCATGTGATTGTCCTTCGCCAATTGCGTAAACATTCCGGTAGCTCCGGCTCCGGCAGCTTTGGTTTTCGATTTTCCAGCTGTTAATCCAAACAATTCGATACCTTCAAAACCTACGCAACTGTTGCTGGCGCCAGTATCTAGTATAAAATTTCCTTTAACGCCATTGATACTTACTTTAATAAGCAAATGCTGCGTTTTAGTAATTTTAAAAGGAATTTTTTTATAATTTTCTTTTTTAAGAAGTTCCAGAAGGTGTTTCATCGTTTTACCATAAAGGCGTAAAGTTCGCAAAGTTTTATCGAATACTTTCTTTTAAATTGTAATTTTGGACTTTAATTTTTTAGTATTGAAATCAACCCTCATTATCACCGATACCCACACGCATCTTTATAGCGAAGAATTTGATCAGGACCGCAATGAAATGATCGAAAGAGCTATTGATGCTGGCGTCTCCCGTTTTTTTATTCCCGCGATTGATTCGACTTGCACGCCATTGATGTATGATTTGGAGAAAACGTATCCGGAGAATATCTTTCTGATGATGGGTCTGCATCCCACTTATGTGAAAGAGAATTACGAAGAAGAATTGCAACATGTAGCCGATGCGTTATCGAAGAGAAAATTTTACGCCATCGGCGAAATCGGCATCGATTTGTATTGGGATAAAACACATTTGAAACAGCAACAGCAAGCGTTCCGCCGGCAGATTCAGTTGGCGAAACAGTATCGATTACCGATTGTTATTCATTGCCGTGATGCTTTTGATGAAATCTTTGCCATTCTCGAAGAAGAAAAATCGGGTGCTCTTTTCGGGATTTTTCATTGCTTTACCGGAACCTACGAGCAAGCGTTGCAGGCAATATCGTATAATATGAAACTTGGAATCGGCGGCGTCGTTACATTCAAAAACGGAAAAATCGACCAGTTCCTGCAGG
>JBBRXW010000019.1:0-13845 GCA_038238295.1 Flavobacteriales bacterium
ACTAATTCTTCTACTTCGGCAATCGTAATTTTTGCAGCACCACACATCGCAGGATTAAAGTTTCTTGCGGTTCCTTTAAAAACTAAGTTCCCGGCGGTATCGCCTTTCCACGCTTTGACAATCGCAATGTCGGCTTTGAAAGCATATTCCATGACATGCATTTTTCCGTTGAATTCGCGCGATTCTTTTCCTTCGGCGACTTCAGTTCCGTATCCGGCAGGTGTAAAAAAAGCTGGAATTCCGGCTTGAGCGGCACGACATCTTTCGGCTAATGTTCCTTGTGGAATAAGTTCCACTTCGAGTTCACCTGAAAGCATTTGGCGTTCGAATTCAGCATTTTCACCCACATAGGACGAAATCATTTTTTTGATTTGTTTCTTTTGTAATAACAGTCCAAGACCAAAATCATCCACACCGGCATTGTTTGAAATGCAAGTAAGATTACGAATGCCTTTAGCGACCAATTCACCAATAGCATTTTCAGGAATACCACAAAGTCCGAAGCCACCGAGCATTAGCGTCATTCCGTTTTCGATACCTTGAAGTGCTTCTTGTACTGAGTTTACTTTTTTGTTAATCATAGGTTGTTTCTCGCTTTTTTCCTCGCAAAGTCGCAGAGACGCAAAGGTTATTTTTGATGTATGCTTTTTGATTTATGATAATGCCCTAGCCCCGATAGCAGTGGAAATCCTCGCAGAGATTGCAACGGATAGCGGGATTAGCTCCTGATTACAATTCAAATTCATCCGTGTTTTGTTCAAAATCGGTGGTGTCTTTTACCGGCGCCCAGCAATCGACTTTTATGGAGAGATTAGCAGGCCTTTCGAAATCGGTTTTGGAAACATTGAGCGTTTGATCAGCATAGCATTTCTTCATAAAAAGCGCCCAAATCGGAAGTGCAGCCGTAGCGCCCTGCCCGTAGGTGATGCCTTTGAAACGGGCGGAACGGTCTTCGCAACCGACCCAAACTCCGGCCACCAGATTCGGAACCATACCCATAAACCAACCGTCGGATTGGTTCTGTGTCGTTCCTGTTTTTCCGGCAATCGGATTGGTAAACATATACGGATAGCCGGTCACGCGGTTATAGCCATTGCCGCCGCCTTGTGTACGCAAACGAGCACCGGAACCGCCTTCGGTAACGCCTTCTAATAATTTGATAACTGCAAAAGCGATGTCTTTATTTAGTACATCATGCGAATCTGGACTTGGCTCATAGATGACAACGCCGTTTTTATCTTCGATTCGGGAGATGAATTGTGGTTTGATATAAACCCCTTCATTGGCAAAGGTGCTGGATGCTGCCACCATATCTTCGACGGTAATCTCTACTGCGCCCAAAGCGATGGAAGGTTGTGCCGGAATCTCAGATTTGACACCAAGTTTGTGTGTTAATTCGACTACAGCTTCCGGGCCAACTTTATCAATCAGCTTCGCTGAAACGGTGTTGATGGAATTCGCCAATGCTTTTTTCAAAGTCACCATACCGCGGTATTTGTTGTCGGAATTTTTCGGTTCCCAGTCTTCGGTCACGTGATGTTGCCCTTTATGAATCATAAACGGGCTGTCTATAATCGAATCGCAAGGTGACATATTGAGTTGCTCGATTGCTGTGGCATAAACAAACGGTTTGAAGGTAGAGCCGACCTGTCGCGCGCCTTGGCCTACGTGATCGTATTGAAAATATTTGTAATTGATACCGCCAACCCAGGCTTTTACATGACCTGTTTGTGGCTCCATGGCCATGAATCCTGACTGAAGGAAACTTTTATAATACCGAATCGAATCGGTAGGTGTCATCGTGGTGTCGCGCTCTCCTTTCCAGGTGAAGACTTTCATTTTGGTTTTTACGCCAAACGATTGAATAATTTCTTCGTCGGATTTGTCTTCGGCTTTCATTGATTTCCAGCGACTGGAGTTTTTCATCGCTTTCATCAGCAGTTTTTTGGTTTCATCGTCTGAAATATTGACGAAAGGCGCATTCTTATTGTCTTTTTGCTGCGAAGAAAGTTCTTTTTGCAAGTTGCTCAAATGCTGTGTCATCGCTTCTTCGGCATACAATTGCATTCTGGAATCGATTGTGGTATAAATTTTTAAACCGTCTTTGTAGATGTCGTATTCGGAGCCATCGGCTTTTTTGTTGTCCTTGACCCAGTTTTTCATGAAGTCCCGAAGGTATTCGCGGAAGTAGGTGGCGATTCCATCGGTATGACTTTCGGGGTGAAAATGCAAGACAATCGGTTGCTGCTCAAGCGAGGTTTTAGCGGCTTCTTCGAGGAAACCATTTCGGACCATTTGTTTGAGGACAACATTGCGGCGGCGCTGCACCTTTTCAGGGCGCCGCACCGGATTGAATGCTGACGGATTGGTTAGCATTCCAACCAACATCGCGCTTTCATTTATGGTCAGATCACGGGGTTCTTTTCCGAAATATACTTTAGCAGCGGAGCGGATTCCAACGGCAGTATTGACAAAATCGGCTTTATTGAAATACATTGCGATGATTTCATTTTTAGTATATTGTCGCTCGAGTTTAATGGCAATAATCCATTCTTTCGCTTTTTGGATAATCCGCAGCGGAAGGAAATGCGAACCTTCCCCATGAAACAGCAATTTTGCTAATTGCTGAGTAATGGTACTCGCTCCACCATTGGTTCCTAAACGAACAAAAGCACCGAGGGTTCGGCGACCATCGATTCCGGAGTGTTCGTAGAAACGCTCGTCTTCTGTCGAAATCAAAGCATCGACAAGGTGTTTCGGCAGATCGGCATACTTGATCGGCGTCCGGTTTTCGTTATAAAACTTTCCGATGGTGACGCCATCAGTCGAAATGATTTCGGTCGCCAAGTTTGAATCCGGATTTTCTAAATTTTCAAAAGAAGGCATCGAACCTAAAAGGCCCCAGGAAGCAAAAATGAAAAACAGGAAAACACCGCCTAAAGTGTAAAAATAGATTTTCCAAAATTTCTTTTTGTAATGGTTGATGTCTTTCTTGGGAGGGTTATTTTTTATAGCAGCCATATTGCTTAATCTAATTTTTCTATTCTGAATCCAACTTCTGTAATGCCATCCAATTGCTGTACACCGGAGACTTTCCCTGTTTCGCGTACTGCTTGCTTGATATGAACTTTATACGCTCCTGCCGGAAACTTCATTCGTTCTTTGTATACTAATTTACTTTCCTTGATATCGGTAAATCCATCGCCCAATAAAGAGCCGTCGGGATTTGCCATTTGATATTCGAGCGTATCTACGGTTACTTTTTTAGCAGGCTGTTCCATCGTGACAATCAGGAACACATTGTTGTATTGATACTTATTATTGTCGCGGAGATTCAAAAACAAATTGTATTGTTTTTTGGGATCGAGTTGCGGCAAATCGAAACTGACAATACTGTCTTTGTTCCAGCTTTTTCCTACAGATTTGTACTCATCAAAAACTCTTTTTTTATCACAGGACACCACCGAGCCGACGAAGAGAAAGAGCATCATTACTGCTAAGCCATATCGTAAATTATGCTGTAGGGTCATCTCTTTTTACAGGAATTATTTTATTACTGGCCGGTCGTGGCTGGTTCGGTTGACTCGAATTTTCTGCTTTGTTTTGCTGATTCGGTTGGTTCGGAACAATTTTGTTGTCACCTGCCGGGCGGCGTTTTTTCTTCGATTTGCTTTTTCTTTTTGGCTGATCGAAACGCGTTAAACTTTCTTGCCCCATCGCGTTATTGAAATCTTTTTCCGGTTCTGAAATAATTTCAACGGCAAAGTCTTCTAACGACGCCACTTTGTTTTTGAGCTTGTTTTCAGCGATAATTTCCCGTACCTGGTCAATTTTTAATACATGCCAATTCGCAAAATTATTAGTATAAGCGAACCACATCAAGCCTTTAAAAATATCCTGTTTTTGACAAATAGCATCGCCTTTTTCGGTGACGAGTTTGGTATCAAAATCCGGAAAATTCTGCAGGGCATCCATGTAGGTATCCAATTCGTAATTCAAACAACATTTCAATTTTCCACATTGTCCCGCTAATTTCTGCGGATTCAATGACAATTGCTGGTAACGCGCCGCCGAAGTATTGACACTTCTGAAGTCGGTCAGCCAAGTCGAACAGCACAATTCTCTTCCGCACGAACCGATACCGCCTAAACGGGACGCTTCCTGACGGAAACCAACTTGTTTCATTTCGATTCTGGTACTGAATTCTTTTGCGAAATCTTTAATCAAAAGGCGGAAATCAATGCGGTCATTGGCTGTGTAATAAAATGTCGCTTTCGATCCATCGCCTTGAAATTCGATATCAGAAATTTTCATTTCTAGTTTGTGGCCTATCGCCAGTTCACGGGCACGAACCTTCATCGGCTCTTCCTTATCGCGGGCATTCGACCAGATATCAATGTCTTTTTGGGAAGCTTTGCGGTAGATTTTAGCCACATCAGGACTCAAATGATTGACGGCTTTTTTCTTCATCTGAATTTTTACCAATTCACCGGTCAAAGTTACGATTCCGATGTCATGCCCCGGAGAAGCCTCCGTAGCTATGATGTCGCCAATGCTCAATGTAAGTTTTTCAGTATTGCGGTAAAATTCTTTTCTTCCATTTTTGAAGCGTACTTCAACACAATCGAAAGGCGTTTCCCCATTGGGTAAACTCATATTAGCGAGCCAATCGAAAACAGTTAATTTGTTGCAGCTATCGGTGCCGCAAGTCCCATTATTTTTACAACCCTTTGGTGCACCACCATCAGAAGTCGAACAACTTGTACATGCCATATGCTTGAATATATATTGATCGTCGCGAAGTTTTTTTATCGGGACTACTAGACAAAACGTTTAGAGCGTAAAGATAGTATTTTTTAGATGGAAGATACAAGCGTTGAAAGCAAGAAAATAGACCCCTCTTTTTCAAAAAAAAAACCCCATTTCAAAAAGAAGAAACGGGTTTTTTAAATTTGGTTTTGGAACTGTTATTCCTTGATAATTTTATATAATTTGTCTGATAAACGAACGCGGAACGGCACCTGAAACGTAATTTTATCGCCAACTACTGCAATGTCAGCTGCTTTGCCATTGGCAAATAAGTTTTCCAGAAGTAATTCCTGATCGCCGGTGCTTGGACCGGAAATGAGGATCGAATCGCCGTTTTTCAATTCGTGGGTTTCAATTAAAAACTGAGCGACACTTGCTTTAGGATAAAAATGTTGTGCACTGCCAAGCAATGTTCGTTTGATTTTAATTTTGTGGCGGATAGATTTCGGTTGTGCCGCTGTGGCTAAAGAAGTATCGCCCAAATCTCCTGAATGTTTGAACTTGAGTTTGTCCGACTTTCCTTTTCGAAATATCATGTTTCCTTTTTGAATGCCACGACGCAATTTGATTTGTTCGTCTGCGGGTAAATGAATCACTTCCTGACATTCGACCGAACAACAATTTTCCATCACAGCTTTGCAGTCATCGCATTGGATGAACAGCAAATGACAGCCTTCATTCTCACAATTCGTGTGATTGTCGCACGGCTTCCCGCACTGGTGGCATTGCGAAACAATAGCGTCAGTGATGCGCTCGCCCAAACGGTGATCGAAGACGAAATTCTTTCCGATGAATTTGCTCTCGAGACCTTCTTCTTTTATTTGTTTGGCGTAATTGATAATGCCGCCTTCCAATTGATAGACGTTTTTAAAACCCTGATGTTTGAAATAGGCTGACGCTTTTTCACAGCGAATACCACCGGTACAATACATCACCAAATTTTTGTCCTCTTTATGGTCTTTGAGTTGTTCGTTGATAATCGGCAGGCTTTCTCTGAAAGTTTCGACGTCGGGAGTTATGGCACCTATGAAATGCCCAATTTCACTTTCGTAATGGTTTCTAAAATCGACTACAATGGTATCGGGATTTTCGAGGATTTCATTAAATTCTTTGGCTTTTAAGTGTATGCCAATGTCGGTGACATCGAAGGTGGCATCATTTAAACCGTCGGCAACAATCTTGTCGCGTACTTTGATCGTGAGTTTTAAAAACGAATGATCGTCGTGTTCGACAGCAATGTTAAGCCGCATGTCTTTCAAAAAAGCGTAGGCTTCCACCGTATCTTTGAATTGATAAAAATAATCTGCAGGTAGCGACAACTGTGCGTTGATCCCTTCATGGGCGACATAAATCCGGCCGAGAACCTCTAACGGATTCCACGCTAAAAATAAGGCATCCCGAAATGCTTTTGGATTTTCAATTTTGGCATACGCGTAGAAAGACAAAGTCAGTCTTTGTTTGCCGGCTTGATCGATGAGCTCGGCTCTTTCTTCTGCGCTTAAAGTGTTGTACAGTTGCATGCTATAAACGTTTAAGTGAGAACTATTCTTGAATTCTAATTGGAAGAATTCGCAGGCAAAGATAAATGTTTACCGCAAAGGCACAAAAGGAATTGTCGCTTTTAGCCCCGATAGCAGTGAAAATCCTTTTTAGGATTGCCTGCAGCATAGCGAAAGGGCATCCTAAAAAGATTGTAACGAATAGCGGGAATAGCTCCTAATAAAAAAGCCAAACAAGAATGTCTGGCTTTCATTTTTTTTGAGATTCTGCGGATTAACAGAATTCGTCGTAGGCGTCTTTCAGATTCTCGGCGATTAGTTCAGCCGGGCGGCCTTCGATGTGATGACGCTCTAACATGTGCACTAATTCTCCGTTTTTGAACAATGCCATACTCGGCGATGACGGCGGAAAAGGAAACATGTGCTGACGTGCCGCATCTACGGCATCTTTGTCGACACCGGCAAAAACAGTTACTAAATGGTCTGGTTTTTTAGCACCATCTAAACTCATTTTTGCACCCGGACGGGCATTTCTCGCAGCACAACCACAAACAGAATTGACGACAACCAGTGTTGTTCCATCTGATTTTAGAGCACTTTCGACTGCTTCTGCACTATATAATTCTTGAAAACCGGCGTCTGAAAGCTCAGCTCTCATTGGTTTTACCATTTCTTCTGGATACATAATTTTTCTTTTTCAAGTTAACGAGGACAAATTTACAAAGATTTCATTTGGATTCGGACATTGAAGTCATAAAGATTTGTTATCATTGAATAAGCCGCTTATAATTTAAATACTCTTCGCACTAAAGCTTTTAGAAACAGTGCTTTTGGGCATTTCCAAATGACTTGCAAGTCTTCACTAAAAGTGGTTTCCTCATCAAGGAATTTGAAGATTAAAGCGGGATTTCCTTTTTGGAATAAAGCAGCAAAAATCGAACTTCCTTTTTCGTTATGTCGATGTAAAATATCGAGTAAAAGTAAGTCGTAGCACCAGAATTTATTTTTTTTATGAAATTTTCTGAAGTCGTTTTCAGTCAAGATAAAAGAAACTAGTTCTTTCGATTTCTTTATAGTGTTTTTGAAAGTAAATCCAGTGCTGGCTTTTGTCCAACCGCCAGTAGAGCCAATATTGATAATGCTTTTGGTGTTGTGTTTCCAAAACGGATAGCTCGTCATTGGAATGTTGCCGTTTTCTTTTTCAATGATTTCGTATTTTAAATTTCCGAGTTTTTGAATGTAGTTTTGGATGGCCTCTTCGTATTCTGAAGCTGCTAATACGCTTTTTGAAAATAAAGTATATTCGACCAACGCTTCGGTTTCTGAAGTCGGCAGCACATACATAAACCGCGTATTGCCTTTTTGCTCGACGGAAAAATCCATGAACGTGGCGCAGTTTGGAGTAAAAACCGCTTCTTTGCTTTTGATGAACCAGCCGATAAAATGCTGTTGCAGCAACGGGTAGTTTGATTGATTTTTTATCAAGTCCCAATTAAAAATAGAATTCAAAATTCGGTTGCAGGTATACTTTTCTGTTTCGGTACTAACCAGACAATGATGTCCTAATTCTTCAAAATCGATGACCTTTTGCTGCACGAATTCGACGTTGTTTTCTTTCGAAATCGTATCGAAAACCAATTGATAGAAATCGAGGCCGCGCAGCATTTTATACCGATACGGCAGTAAATCTAATTCGCGTCTAAAATTCTGATTGGCAAAAAGCGCGTTCTTCCATTGATGGGAAATGATTTCATGGAATGTTTCCATATCATCCCAAAAGCACCACGTTCTGTCATTTGTTTTTTTAGCATTTTGATCAATCAGCAAAATCGATTGGTCTTTGAATTTGCCCGAAAGCACCATTTCATATACCGTCATCAAAGCCGATAAACCTGCGCCGGTAAAAATAAAATGATAGTGCTTCATATTAGTGTCGATACGAAAATCCGAATGCAAAATAATAGTCAGGCGCATTTGATGTCAGGCCTGCACCTGTAGACAAATCTAGCATAAAATTTTGGCTTATCAAATAGGTGCATCCCGCGTCTAGGTTGTGATAGGCGGTGTCGTTTTGCGGAGCAAACCCAAAAAGTTCTAAATAGGAACCGAGTTTATCGGTAATCGAATAGCCCGTGGTTAACGTGTAAACAAATGTTGGTTCCGCCGAAAAGCCATCCCATTCGCTACCTAAATTGTATCCTAAACTCCATTTTTCAAACAAAGTATGCTGCATCGTGAATCGGAATTCAGGCGCATAAAAATCGGTCTTATATTTTGATGATGCCAAATTTGGCAACGAAAGATGCCCGAGAAAAGAAGTTTTTGGGAGCATACCACTTTCATCGCAGATTTTTATTTTGCAACCCATCAGGACAGGATTAAAGCCAGAAGTATTTAAACTATTGTTTTTGTCGATTACAAATTCGGTAATCAATCGCAATTCAAAACGATCGCTGATTCCATATTTCAACAACACCGAAGGCAGGGCGCTGGAAGAGCTTTGCGTGTCATTTTTCTGATAACTAAAACCGCTTTCTATTTGAAACATTCCTTTAGGCACAAGGGCAGGAGTTTCCGTTTGATCCGGGCGATCGGCTTCGATCGGTTCTGAATTTTGCGACCAGGCATAAGTACCCATCAACCAACATCCTAAAAGCATTAGAGGTTTCATAAAGTAATTTTTAGACAAACCTAAAAAAATATTTACTCAAATCAAATTTATCTTTATATTTGCTTGTAATAAAAAAGATTTAACAATGAGCAAATCCTTAGAAGAAGTCAATCAGTCCGTCGCTACGGAGCATAAAACCAAAGGATTCCGAAAAATTTTAGCGTTTTTTGGTCCAGCATATCTTATCAGTGTTGGTTATATGGATCCAGGGAATTGGGCCACTGACATTGCCGGCGGAAGCCAATTTGGCTATGCACTGCTTTGGGTTTTACTGATGAGCAATCTGATGGCGTTGTTGTTGCAAAGTTTGAGTGCGCGGTTGGGAATCGTCACCCAGCGCGATTTGGCGCAGGCTTCGCGCGAAACCTATTCGCCATTCATTAATTATATCCTTTATTTTCTGGCGGAAATCGCCATTGCCGCTTGCGATTTGGCGGAAGTACTTGGAATGGCAATCGGGATTAATCTGTTGTTCGATATTCCGCTGATTCAGGGCGTGATGATTACCGTTTTAGATACATTTTTACTACTATTCCTGATCAACAAAGGCATCCGAAAAATGGAAGCCTTCATTATTGCCTTGGTCATGATCATCGGCTTTTCCTTCATTTTCGAAATGATTTTTGCGCAACCGGAACTTCCAAAAGTGATCTACGGATTGATTCCGTCTTTACCCAATAAGGCGGCGTTGTATATCGCAATCGGAATCATCGGCGCGACTGTAATGCCGCATAATCTTTACCTGCATTCTTCTTTGGTGCAGACCCGGAAATTCGACCGTAGTAAAGCGGGAATACTGCAGGCGCTCAAATACAATTTCATCGACAGCACCATTGCGTTGAACCTCGCCTTTTTTGTCAATGCCGCTATATTGATTTTAGCCGCAGCGACTTTCTATAGAAACGGGATGTTCGAAGTAGCCGAAATTCAGGATGCGCACCGGTTTTTAGCACCACTATTAGGAACCAAATGGGCGCCGATCTTGTTTGCCGTGGCGCTGATTGCCGCCGGACAAAGCTCTACGATTACCGGAACGTTGGCGGGACAAATCATTATGGAAGGCTATCTCAATTTAAGAATCCAACCTTGGGTGCGGCGTATCATTACCCGGTTGATTGCCATTGTTCCTGCCGTTATCGTCATTTTGATTTATGGGGAAGGCATCACGGGGAAATTATTGATTTTAAGCCAGGTAATTTTGAGTTTGCAACTGGGTTTCGCGATTATCCCATTGATCCATTTTGTCAGCGACAAAACCAAAATGAAAGGATTTCATATCAATAGAATTACAAAAATCTCCGCTTGGATTATCGCCATCATCATTATTTCATTGAATGCCAAATTGGTTTTCGATGAAATCAACGGCTGGTTAGACACCGCTGAAAACCCGACAGTGTTGTGGTTTACGGTAGTACCGCTTGCGATTGGATTTTTATTGTTATTACTCTATATTATTTTTAAACCATTGATTACGAAAACTGCTGAGGCCGACATTCAAAATCATTCACCGCATCATTTGCAGCTGAAATTCGGTGCCGCACAGCAGTACAATAAAAAACACATTGCCGTAACAGTCGATTTTACGGTCGCCGATGAAAAAGCGTTGCAACACGCCATCGATTTGGGCGGAAAAGACGCGCATTACACGATCATTCACATTGTTGAAACCGTCGGAGCCATGATGTATGGCAACAATATCATCGATCACGAAACCACCATCGACGAGAAATTATTATACGAATATTATCAGATGCTATCCGACAAAGGCTTCAATGTCGATACCAAGTTAGGGTTCGGAAAACCTGGGAAAAGCATCGGAAAAATCATCAATGACGGCAAATTCGATTTGCTGATTATGGGAACCCACGGCCATCGTACGTTTAAGGATTTGATGTTCGGCACCACTGTCGATGCGGTGCGCCACGAAATCAACATTCCATTATTTATTATTAAAAATTAGAAGCTGTTCCCGCTATCCGTTGCAATCTCTGCGAGGATTTCCACTGCTATCGGGGCTAAAAAAAGAAGCCATCAACAATGACATTATCTGAAGAAAATTATCTTAAAACCATCTACCACCTGACAGACGTTTCCGATGCCGGTGTCAGCACGAATGCGATAGCTGAAAAGATGGAAACCAAAGCATCATCGGTAACCGACATGCTGAAGAAACTGGCAGAAAAAGATTGGATCAATTATAAGAAATACCAAGGTGTTTCATTGACCGAAAAAGGAAAACTCGCCGCCAAAATGATTGTCCGAAAACACCGGCTGTGGGAAGTTTTCTTAGTAGAAAAATTGCATTTCTCCTGGGATGAAGTGCACGATATCGCCGAACAGTTAGAGCATATCAAATCCGAAGAACTGACGAATAAACTCGATGATTTTTTAGGCAATCCGACCAAAGATCCTCATGGCGACGCGATTCCTGACCGAAAAGGAAAAATTATCGCTATCGAGAAAGTGTTGCTTTCCGAATTGGCCGAAAACCAGGAAAGCATTTGTGTCGGCGTTCGCGATTCCTCCGCGGAATTCCTGAAATTTCTCGATAAGAATAAGATTGCGCTGGGCTCTAAAATAAAAATCATTTCCAAAGAAGAATTTGATTTATCTTTAAGAATTATAAACGGCGCTTCCGAAATGATCGTATCGCACAAAATCGCTAGCAATCTTTTTGTGAAAGCGGTAAACCTTTAAAAAGTATTCTGATGAAAAAAATCGCATTTCTTTTTGCTTTTTGTTTTTTGAGTTCCTTTGTAATTGCACAATCAGGGCCCTTTGTCACGATCAATCAAAAGAAATGCATCAAAAAAAGAGGGTATGATTTAAAATTAAAATCAGTGTCATCCGATTCCCGTTGTCCGGAAGATGTAACCTGCGTTTGGGCGGGAGAAGCACAGGCAGTGATTTCCGTATATCAAAACCGAAAATGGGTGGAAGACAATACGATTGTAATTTCTTCTAAAACAGAAATGGAAAATGAAGCGTGGTTTTCAAAGTATCTGCCGGAAAAACAAAAAAAGATAAAAAGTATAGCGTTGCTACCCAAACCTAAAAGCGGGACTTCTATCAATCCAAAAAAATATGTAATTCAACTAGGCTATTCCGACTAATTAATGGCAGCCACAGTCGTCCGAACCACAGTTTTTGTTCGATTTTTTCTTCCAAAAAAACTTACGGACCAAAAAGAATAGGGCGAAACCCAAAATAATATACGCAATAATTTCCTGCAGCATCTTCATTTATTTTAAAAGTTGATACGCCACCAACGCGACTACATACGCCAAACCACTCATAAAAATTAATTGGACTAAAGGCCATTTCCAGCTGTTGGTTTCCTTTTTTGTAATGGCAAGTGTACTGGCACACTGCATCGCAAAAGCGTAAAACAGTAGTAGTGAAATTCCGGAAGCAAAATTGAAAATCTTCGCGCCAGTTTGGGGATTGACTTCCTGTTGCATTTTATTTTTTATCGTATTCTCATTGTCGCTGTCACCCACACTGTAAATCGTAGCCAACGTTCCAACAAAAACTTCCCGCGCGGCGAAAGAACTAATGACAGCAATCCCGATTTTCCAATCGTAGCCCAAAGGAGAAATAACCGGTTCGATTGATTTTCCCATAATACCGATATATGAATTTTCTAATTTTTGGGATGCCACGGCGTTTTCCAAATCGGTTTTCGAAATAGTTTTTTGGGAATTTTCAGTGACAATTTTTTCGGCATTGTTGAAATTTTCCCCCGGCCCGTTAGAAGCCAAAAACCATAGTATAATTGAAATGGCCAAAATGATTTTTCCGGCGCCAAACACGAAAGATTTCGTTTTCTCAACCACATTAATAAAAACGTTTTTGAACAATGGCAATTTATAGTTTGGCATTTCTATCACGAAATATGTTTTGCTTTTGATTTTCAAAATTTTATTCAATATAAAAGCAGAAAAAAGCGCCATTCCAAAACCAATAAGATACAACAGCATCAGCGTCAACCCTTGCAGATTAATCACTCCAAAAACATAATGATCAGGAATGACCAATGCAATAATAATAGCATATACAGGTAACCTCGCAGAACAGGTGGTAAAAGGAGTGACGAGAATCGTGATCAAACGTTCTTTCCAGTTCTCGATATTCCGTGTCGCCATAATTGCCGGAATGGCACAAGCAGTTCCCGAAATCAAGGGCACGACACTTTTGCCGGAAAGCCCGAAGCGGCGCATGATTTTATCCATCAAGAAAACAACTCGGCTCATATAACCGCTTTCTTCGAGTATCGAAATGAATAAAAACAAGAATGCAATTTGTGGGATGAATATTAAAATCCCGCCGATTCCCGGAATAATTCCCTGTGAAATCAAGTTCGTTAACACGCCGGCAGGCAATTCTTGGCTTACGGTTACGCTCAGGGAAGCAAAGGCCTTATCGATAAAATCCATGGGTATTTTCGACCAGTCAAATATCGATTGAAAAATGACGGCCAAGATAAAAAAGAAGATGAAGTACCCCCAAAAACGGTGTGTTAGTACGCGGTCAAGCTTGCTGCGAAAATCTTTCGCATTGGCGGTATCAATCTGCTGGCCGTCTTTCAAAACACCGTTTATAAACTGATAGCGTTTGATCGTTTCCTTTTGCTGCAAGCGTTTCAAATCAGGACACCACCCGGATTGAGTCTGCGTGCCTCCTCGCAAAGCATATGAAGTGGCCGTGCGAATCCTGCTCAATACGAACGTGATTCTGGATGTCACCACGCGGCGTCCCGGCCTGTTTGAAGGCATCACCCGCTTCACCGACGGCGGCGAATTCGGATTCGGCGCGGAGATCGGCATCTCCACCGACAAACTCCACGCCCGCGGCCCCATGGCCCTC
>JBBRXW010000020.1:0-13434 GCA_038238295.1 Flavobacteriales bacterium
AGCGCCTTTTGAATGAATTGTTACTGTGAGCACCGAATTTGAAAGAATTGTTTCCAATAGTAAATCGATTTTTAATGCCTGTAAATATATTTTATATTTCCTTAAAGTACCGAAAACGGCGGTGCTTATTTTGTATATTTGTTCCTCAAAAATTATCCTGTGAGTCAAATCAATAAGCTTAAAATACTAAACGATCCGATCTACGGATTCATTACAATTCCCAACCCGTTACTCTACGATTTGATTCAACATCCGTATTTCCAACGATTGCGACGGATTTCGCAAATGGGTTTGTCGTATCTCGTTTATCCGGGAGCGCATCATACCCGTTTTCATCACGCTTTGGGCTGTATGCACATGATGCAGAAAGCCATTGAAGTGTTGCGTTTTAAAGGAATCACTATTACAAAAGAAGAAGAAAATGCGTTGTTGGTGGCCATTTTGTTGCATGATATCGGGCATGGACCGTTTTCCCATGCGATGGAACACAGTATTGTTGAGAATGTCAATCACGAAGCCATTTCGCTATTGTTTATGAATCAATTGAATGCAGAATTTGATGGGCAACTATCCTTAGCGATACAAGTTTTTAAAGGCGAATACCATCGAAAATTTATGCTGCAACTGATCTCAAGTCAATTGGATATGGATCGTATGGATTATCTGAAACGCGATAGTTTTTACACCGGTGTCGCGGAGGGAAATATCAATTCCGACCGTTTGATTCAGATGCTGAATGTAGTGGATGATGTTTTGGTGATGGAAGAGAAAGTGATTTATTCTATCGAAAAATTCCTGATGGCTCGACGGTTGATGTATTGGCAAGCCTATCTTCATAAGACGAGTTTGGTGGCCGAATTAATTTTGATGAACGTATTGAAAAGGGCGAAAGAATTAACTTTGAAAGGTGTTGTGCTGCCATCGAGTAAGGCACTTCACTATTTTATGAAGAACAAGATAGAACTTCAGGATTTTGACGCTGCAAGTTTAGACCGCTTTGCCCAATTGGATGATTTTGATATCGTCAGTGCTTTGAAAGAATGGCAACACCACGATGATTTTATCCTGAGTTCGTTGAGCAAAATGATTATCAACCGCGATTTACTGAAGATCAAACTGAGTAGCGAGAAATTTCCAAAAGAGGAAATGCAATCGTTGCTAGAACGTTTTTCAAAGCAATGTTCGATCTCGATTCAGGACGCTGGATACTTCATTTTTAAAGGAAAAATAAAAAACCAAGCCTACAGTAAAGACGCAGAACCAATACACATTTTAAAGAAAGACAAGACGATAGAAGACGTGGTAGAAGCGTCCGATCAGCTAAATTTGAAAGCACTCTCAAAACCGGTAACGAAATATTACCTTTGTTATCCAAAACAACTGCTTTAAAATTAACAATTAAAACCTATTTTTTATATTTTTGTGCCCATCGATAGGGTAATTTAATCAGACGGATGAAATTCACAGCAGAGCAAATAGCGAAACTATTAGAAGGCGAAATCGTCGGCAACTCCAATGCTGAAGTTTCTGTCTTGTCGAAAATAGAAGAAGGCACCGCTGGTTCGCTGACTTTCCTGTCGAATCCCAAATACGAATCCTATATCTATACTACCAAAGCGACGATTACGATTGTTAACCATACTTTCGTTCCTGATGCTGAAATCAGTACAACTTTGATAAAAGTAGAAGATGCGTATTTGTCTTTTACCAAATTACTCGCTTTCTATGATCAGGCCAAAAAAGACAGTAAGGTAGGAATTGAGCAGCCTTCCGTAATTTCTTCAACAGTAAAATATGGCGACAACCTTTATTTAGGTAGTTTCAGTTATATCAGCGCCAATGTTACTTTAGGTAATAACGTAAAGATTTATCCAAATTGTTATATCGGTGAAAATGTCACTATGGGAAATAATGTAACGGTATTTGCCGGTGCGAAGATTTATTCCGAAACGATAATCGGCAACAATTGTGTTGTTCATTCGGGTGCTATCATTGGGGCAGACGGTTTTGGTTTCGCTCCAAATCCAGATGGTACCTATACTAAAATTCCACAAATCGGAAATGTCATCATTGAAGATGATGTTGATATTGGCGCTTCAACAACAATCGATCGAGCTACAATGGGTTCGACTATTATTAGAAAAGGAGTCAAATTAGACAATCAAATTCAGATTGCACATAATGTTGAAATTGGTGAAAACACCGTAATCGCGGCACAAACCGGAGTGGCGGGTTCGACGAAAATCGGACAGCATTGCATCATTGGCGGACAAGTTGGTTTTGCCGGGCATTTGGTGATCGGTAATAACGTGCGAATTCAGGCGCAATCCGGAGTTGGTAAAAATGTAAAAGACAACGAAATTCTTCAGGGAAGCCCGTCGTTTGTCTATACGGATTACAGCAAATCCTATGTGCATTTTAGGAATTTACCTAAGATTGTTGGAGAATTAGAAGAATTGAAAAAAACAATAAACAAAAATAATTAAGTGATGGTTAAACAAAAAACCATAAAGAGTGAAATTTCTCTTATTGGAGTTGGATTGCACACCGGGAAAGAAGTCAAAATGACTTTCAAACCTGCGCCTGTAAACAACGGATATACTTTTGTCCGTGTTGATTTAGAAGGAAGTCCGGTTATTGAAGCCGATGCGAATTACGTTGTCAATACCCAAAGAGGAACAAATTTAGAAAAACTAGGAGTAAAAATTCAAACCTCGGAGCACGTACTTGCTGCTTTTGTAGGTTGCGATGTTGATAATGTTATCATCGAACTCGACGCTTCCGAACCGCCAATTATGGATGGTTCGTCGAAGTATTTTGTGGAAGCTATCGAAAAAGCCGGTTAGAGGAACAGGAAGCAAAACGTAATGTGTATGTCGTGAAAGAAAATATTTCATTTACCGACGAAGCAACTGGAAGCGAAATACTTGTAATGCCAGGTGATGATTATCAGGTAACCGCTATGGTAGATTTTGGTACCAAAGTTTTGGGAACGCAAAATGCTACTTTGAAGAAATTGACCGATTTCAAGACCGAGATTGCTAATGCAAGAACGTTTAGTTTTTTGCATGAACTCGAAACCCTCTTAGATGAAGGGCTGATTAAAGGTGGCGATCTCAACAATGCGATTGTATATGTTGATAAAGAGATCTCCGAAAAAACGATGAACCATTTGAAAGTCGCATTCGGTAAAGAAGAAATCACCGTAAAGCCCAATGGAATTTTAGACAACCTGACGCTGCATTACCCAAATGAAGCGGCGCGCCATAAATTATTGGATGTCATTGGAGATTTGGCTTTGATTGGTACCCGAATCCAAGGGAAAATTATTGCCAACAAACCGGGTCACTTTGTGAATACCCAATTTGCTAAAAAGCTTTCGAAGATGATCAAAATCGAGCAAAGAAATTTTGTTCCGACGTACGACCTGAATCAAGAGCCTTTGATGGATATCCATAAAATCATGTCGATGTTGCCGCACCGACCCCCCTTTTTATTAGTCGATAAGATTTTCGAATTATCGGAATCTCATGTCGTTGGATTAAAAAATGTTACTATGAATGAACCATTCTTCGTAGGGCATTTTCCCGATGCACCTGTAATGCCGGGTGTTTTAATTGTCGAAGCAATGGCACAGACTGGTGGAATTTTAGTATTGAGCACTGTTCCAGATCCGGAAAACTATTTGACTTTCTTTATGAAAATCGACGCCGTGAAGTTTAAGCATAAAGTACTTCCCGGAGATACCTTAATTTTTAAATGTGATTTAATCAGCCCCATCCGAAGAGGAATTTGCCACATGCAGGCCAACGCATATGCCAATGGAAGATTGGTGGCAGAAGCCGAATTGATGGCGCAAATCGCTAAAAAACAATAAACAAATACACATGAATCAACCTTTAGCTTATGTTCATCCTGGAGCGAAAATCGCCAAGAATGTAGTCATCGAACCGTTTACTACCATCCATAATAATGTTATTATTGGCGATGGTACCTGGATCGGCTCGAATGTTACAATCATGGAAGGCGCGCGGATTGGAAAGAATTGCAATATTTTCCCTGGTGCCGTGATTTCTGCGGTTCCCCAGGATTTGAAGTTTGGAGGAGAAGATTCTCTCGCCATAATCGGTGACAATTGTACCATCAGAGAATGTGTCACGATCAATCGCGGTACCATTGCTTCCGGACAAACCACGCTTGGAAACAACTGTCTGGTGATGGCAACAGCACACATTGCTCACGATTGTCATATTGGCGACAATGCCATTATTGTAAACGGTGTGGCGCTGGCCGGACACGTCATCATAGGAAACCATGCTGTCATTGGTGGTTTGGCAGCGGTGCATCAATTCATCCATATTGGAGATCATGCAATGATTTCCGGTGGTTCTTTAGTTAGAAAAGACGTGCCACCATATACTAAAGCGGCGAAGGAACCATTATCATATGTCGGAATCAATTCTGTTGGCTTGCGAAGAAGAGGATTTTCTACGGACAAGATTCGCGAGATTCAAGATATTTATAGAATCCTATACCAGAAGAATTATAATACGTCTCAGGCGGTGAGCATCATCGAAGGCGAAATGGAAGCCACTCCGGAACGCGATGAGATACTGGATTTCATTCGAAATTCATCCCGTGGAATCATGAAAGGATATTCCGGGAACTATTAAAAATAACAAAAGACAATAACTTTCTAAAAAGGAAGTTTTCAAAATCAATCAATAACAAATACAAACAAATGGCATCTACTTCAGATATTAAAAACGGATTATGCATCAAATACAACAATGATATTTATAAAATCATTGAATTTCTTCACGTGAAACCAGGGAAAGGACCGGCTTTCGTTAGAACTAAATTAAAAAGTTTGACAAACGGTAAAGTGTTGGATAACACCTTCTCGGCAGGCCACAAGATTGAAGAAGTGCGTGTTGAAAACCATAAATTTCAATATTTATATCCCGAAGGCAATTTATTTCACTTTATGAATGTAGAGTCTTTCGAACAGATCTCCTTAAACAAAGATATTTTAGATTCTCCTGAATTATTAAAGGAAGGTGAAAACGTAATGGTCAGTATCAACACCGAAACCGATTTGCCTTTATCAGTTGATATGCCGGCTTCTGTAGTTTTGGAAGTGACCTATGCCGAGCCAGGTATCAAAGGAAATACTGCCACCAATGCTACCAAATCAGCTACTGTGGAAACAGGCGCGACGATCAATGTTCCTTTATTTATCAATGAAGGTGATAAGATTAAAATCGATACCTCAAACGGTAATTACATGGAACGCGTTAAGTAATCCGAGAATATGAAATTCCCAGCCGTTCAATCTTTGCATACTATTGCCGCTTTACTTCAATGTGAGTTTGTTGGTGATGCCGATTTTCCTGTTCATGGTATGAATGAAATTCATGTCGTTGAACCCGGAGATATTGTATTTGTTGATCATCCCAAATATTATGACAAAGCATTGCAATCGGCGGCGACTATTGTTTTAATCAATAAAAAGGTAGCTTGCCCGGACGGAAAAGCACTTTTGATTTCGGATGATCCTTTCCGAGATTTTAATACATTGACAAATCATTTCAAACCATTTCAGCCTTCAAATGTATCGATTTCTACTTCCGCTATAATTGGACAAGGAACTATAATCCAGCCCAATACGTTTGTTGGAAATCATGTGATAATCGGAAAGAATTGTCTGATTCATTCGAATGTCGCGATCTATGATTATACTATCATCGGTGACAATGTCATCATTCATGCGGGAACCGTTTTAGGCGGCGATGCCTTTTATTATAAAAAACGCCCAGAAGGTTTTGACCAATTGGTATCGGGTGGAAGAGTAGTGATTGAAGACAACGTCGGAATCGGTGCGTTGTGTACCATCGACAAAGGCGTTACTGGCGATACGACTATCGGTGCTGGAACCAAAATCGATAACCAAGTACATGTCGGCCACGATACCATCATTGGTAAAAAATGCCTGATTGCTTCACAAACCGGAATTGCAGGTTGTGTCGTTATTGAAGATGAAGTGACGATGTGGGGCCAGGTCGGAACGACAAGCGGAATTACCATTGGATCTAAAGCAGTCATTATGGGACAAACCGGCGTCACCAAATCGGTGGAAGGCGGAAAATCCTACTTCGGAACTCCCATCGAAGAATCCCGTGAAAAATTGAAGCAATTAGCGAACATTAAAAAAATCCCCGAAATTTTAAATAAACTCAAGTAAGATGTCTTCTAAAAAAATTGTCAAGGACTTTTATAAATCAGATGCACTTATCAATCGTGACATCATGAACACCTTTCTGCACCCGGATGTTATTCTCGATTGGAACAGCAGTAAGGGTTTCATTCAAATGAAGCATAAAGATATTGTTGATTTAGCCGACGAGTTGGGGAAAGCTTACGTTCGGTCGAAAACGAAGATCAGCCATATTCTGAAAGATGGAAATAATGTTGCAGTTCGGTATTCACATTATATTAAAACTATTGAAAACCCACGAGAAGAAATGCTTTTAGCACACTTTATCGTTATTTGGGAATTGAAAGATGACAAGCTATACCGTGGTTTTCAAATGAGCCAATTGTCCTAAATAATTTACAGCAAATAAACTTTAAAAGTAATTGTCAAAAACGTACTTTTGCAAAGCAATTTTAAATTTCAAAAATAGATAACCATGAGTGTTTTAGTTAATAAAGATTCCAAAATAATTGTTCAGGGTTTTACAGGTAGCGAAGGAACTTTCCACGCAACTCAAATGATCGAATACGGAACCAACGTTGTCGGTGGTGTTACGCCAGGAAAAGGTGGAACAACGCATTTAGATCGTCCTGTTTTTAATACCGTAAAAGATGCCGTTGATAAAGCCGGTGCCGATACCACAATTATTTTCGTTCCACCAGCTTTTGCTGCCGATGCGATTATGGAAGCTGCCGATGCCGGAATCAAAGTAATCATCACGATTACCGAAGGAATCCCAGTAGCCGATATGATTAAAGCTAATGAATATATCAAAGAAAGAAATTGCACGCTTATAGGTCCAAATTGCCCCGGAGTCATCACGCCAGGTGAAGCCAAAGTAGGTATCATGCCTGGATTTGTTTTCAAAAAAGGAAATGTTGGAATCGTTTCTAAATCGGGAACATTGACCTATGAAGCGGCGGATCAAGTAGTAAAACAAGGAATGGGTATCACGACAGCTATCGGAATAGGAGGCGATCCAATCATTGGAACCACTACTAAAATGGCTGTTGAAATGCTAATGAATGATCCGGAAACCAAATGTATCGTTATGATTGGTGAAATCGGTGGACAATTAGAAGCTGATGCCGCAAAATGGATAAAAGCCGATGGAAACCGCAAACCAGTAATCGGATTCATCGCCGGAGAAACCGCTCCTAAAGGAAGAACCATGGGACATGCCGGCGCAATTGTTGGCGGCGCTGATGACACTGCGGAAGCGAAGAAACGCATTATGAGAGAAAATGGAATTCATGTTGTTGATTCTCCTGCTGAAATTGGTAAAAAAGTAAAAGAGATTATGGGATAATTTATCCGTAAGATATTCGAAATGCCTCACGGAATTCGTGGGGTATTTTTTTTAATAGTAATGAAAAACAAAATCACATGTATAAAGAATTAACAAAATTTAAAACCAACAATAGCTTTAGTTTCACTGTTGATAATAGCCTTGAAGAAGTTTGCAACGCCTCAGAAAATGGGAGTGGAGTCTTCTTGGTTTACGATGCTAGCAATGAAGAAAAAGAATTGATTATGATTGGATCTACAGGAACGATACAGAATGATGGTTCATTGAAAAGCAAAAACGGTGGACTCTACGACAAAATCGTAAACGGTCACCAATTTGCCAAAACTGGAAGAAAATATTCGTGGCCGGCACAAATGAAACTCGAAAATATAGACCGACTTGAAGTATATTGGTACGAAACTTTCAGTGCTAAAAACAAATTCATTCCGACTTATGTAGAAGGTTTGATTCTTCAAAAATTCCTCGATGAGAATGGAAAGCTTCCAAAATGGAATGTCGCATTCTAAGAATATAAATAAAGCCTCCATTCTGTGAGGCTTTTTTGTTGGTGTTAATTATTGAAATACACCCGATTCCAGATTGCAGAATTGAAATTCTTACCCATCATAAAGAAGGCATATAGGAACACGGCAATAATCGATTTAAAAATAAAAAGGAAGATAATGATGTTTGCCATTGGCACCGATTTACTCAGATTATTTTCTGGAGTTAGGCAAGTAAGGATTAGACTGACGATTAGACTAAACCAGAAAAAATTTCCCAAATCCCGAAACGGTTTTACCAGCCATTTCCGCAATGGATTGATGTCATTTCCCCATTGATGCACCAAATAGTAATAGTCATTTCCAATCGGAACAAATAATAATGGATCATCATAACTCAATAGCTGGAAGGCTTTTGTAGGTGCCATAATTTTAAATCCATTCAATGGAGTGTCGTGTGCTTTCTCTAAATTATGAATAATAGAAACCGCCTCTTCAGGAATGCCTTCCTTAAAAAACTGGCTGTCGAGAAACCGCAAGCGATAAGTAACACAAACATCCCGGATTTGGGTAAGGTGAAAAATTTTTTCGGTTGCCAACAAATCAAAAATAAAAGGGTTTGAATTGCTGCTTGTCTTTTCAGCGAGCTTGCTTTTGATTCGTCCGCGCTCCGTTTCATTTTCCTGTAATAAAACTGCAACTTCTTCGAGAATGGCGGTTGCTTCTTTAAATTTCTTTCTTTCTTTGAGTAGTTCGATTTCTAAATTTCCTTTATTTTTCAGCATCTTCGATAGCATTTAAAGTGGAGTATTCGCACTATGAAGTTACAAAAAAAATGAAATCAATTTTCCGAAGTATGTTAAACTTTCGGGCATAAAAAAACCTGCAGTTTAAAAGTGCAGGTTTCAATTATATATTACTTCAAACTTCCGACCATTTCTTCCGGTTTGACCCAAGCATCGAAATCTTCTGCTGTAACATAACCCAATCGAACGGCTTCTTCTTTTAAAGTTGTGCCATTTTTGTGCGCGGTTTGTGCAATTTCAGCCGATTTATAATATCCAATTTTGGTATTTAAAGCGGTCACCAGCATCAATGAATTGTCTACCAATTCTTTGATGCGTTTGTAATTGGGTTCGATGCCACTCGCGCAATGGGCTTCAAAAGACAAACAGGCGTCGCCGATCAATCGTGCTGATTGTAGAAAGTTCGCTGCCATCAATGGTTTGAATACATTCAATTCGTAATGCCCTTGCATGCCGCCAACGGAAATCGCAACATCATTCCCCATAACTTGAGCGCATACCATTGTCAACGCTTCGCATTGCGTTGGGTTGACTTTTCCTGGCATAATCGATGAACCCGGTTCGTTTTCCGGAATCAAGATTTCTCCAATTCCAGAACGTGGACCAGAAGCCAACATTCTAACATCGTTAGCGATTTTATTTAACGAAACTGCCAGTTGTTTTAATGCGCCGTGACTTTCTACAATCGCATCGTGAGAAGCCAGCGCTTCAAATTTGTTGGGTGCTGTTACGAATGGATGACCGGTGAATTTGGCAATGTATTCCGCAACTTTCACATCGTAGCCGTCAGGTGTGTTCAATCCGGTGCCTACTGCCGTTCCACCTAAAGCGACTTCTGACAAATGAGCTAAGGTATTTTTTAGTGCTTTAATGCCGTAGTTCAATTGAGCAACATAACCGGAAATTTCTTGTCCAAGGGTTAGGGGCGTGGCATCCATTAAGTGCGTGCGGCCAATTTTCACGACGTTTTTATATTCGACAGCTTTGGCTTGTAGTGTGTCTCTAAGTTTTTCAACTCCAGGAATCGTAGTTTCTACCACGGCCTTGTAAGCGGCAATATGCATTCCGGTTGGATAGGTATCGTTAGAAGATTGTGATTTATTGACATCATCATTGGCTTTCACGACCGCATCGCCTTCACCGATTTTGAAACCGGCAATCACTTGTGCCCGATTGGCAATAACTTCATTGACGTTCATGTTGCTTTGCGTTCCGGATCCGGTTTGCCAAATCACCAATGGAAATTGATCATCGAGTTTTCCGGCTAAGATTTCGTCGCAAACGACAGCAATCGCGTCACGCTTTTCTGTTGACAAAACGCCTAAGTCGCCATTGGCATAAGCCGCTGCTTTTTTGAGATAGGCAAAACCTTCGATGATTTCTTTGGGCATCGATGCCGATGGACCGATTTTAAAATTGTTTCTGGATCGCTCGGTTTGCGCACCCCAATATTTATCGGCCGGGACTTTTACTTCGCCCATTGTGTCTTTTTCAATTCTGTATTCCATTGTATGTTTTGTGTATATAGTTTGTTATGATTAGAATGCCCTAGCCCGGATAGAGCCGGTATCCTTTTTTGGTTTGAAGCATGAAAGCCAAAAAAGATAAAGGCGAAAGCCGGAAACCGCTCCTAAAAATGTTGCACAAATTTAGGCATAAATACTATTTTATAAAAATTGATTTGGAATTAATTGGTGAGAAAAAATAATAAGTTTACATTTGTCCATAATTCAAAAAAATTCCGGAAAACATGTTTGAATTTTCACAGTATTTAGGCTTTTTACTTTTCTTAACCGTCCTCACTATTGGATTTTGGTTGATGTTTTTCTTAGTGGCTTTCGTCCAGTATTGGATTGGCGGCGCGCTTTGGGAAATGTATAAAGACAAAAAAGCTAAAAGAGCAGCATCAAATTAGATGTACAAAAAAAGGAACTCCAACGAGTTCCTTTTTTTTATCCCTGAAAGTCATCATTTCCTGAATCGGCTTTTTGCGGTTTCTCTCGCTCCGGTTTCTTGGCCGTGTTGAAACGGTAGGTGAACGAAAGGTTGATCTGCCGCGGACGCCACTGCATTTCGCTATACGAATCTAATGTCGCCAAGTGCGTTTCATTGATTCTTTTTCTCGAATTGAAAACATCATTGAAGTTGAGCGCAATCGTACCTTTATCTTTCAACACGTCTTTGCTCAACGCCATATTTGCACTGGCGACACCCAAACTTCGTCCCTGTGCGTTGTTCTGCGGTGCGTTATAAGTACCATTAATCTGCCAATCGATTTTATACGGCAACGTGATTTTTGATGAAATCCGCGTGAACCAGCTAAAGGCAGCATTGTCAAAATCTTTGTAAACGACCTCATTGGTATTGAGTAGCGTATAGGTATAATCTCCGGTGGTTTTGACCTGATAGGCATTCAAATTTCCGTTGAGTCGCCACCATTTAAAGGGGTTGTAGATTAAGTTGAATTCAAATCCAATCCGCTGTTCTTGAGCCAAGTTGATTGGTGTGGAAAGATAGACCGGCGTTGTCACCGTTACGCCATCGACGACCGTTGTTACGACTTCACCATTCGGCCTTTTGATGAACGTAAAGACATCTTTAGTTTGGTTGACATAAAGCGAAGTGGTCAGCGTAAACTTGTTGAATTTAGTCATATAACCCAGTTCAACGGCATCGGTTAATGATGGGTTGATATCCGGATTTCCTTGGAAGATATTCACGTTGCTGGTATAATTGGAAAACGGATTGATGAATCGGTTTCTCGGCCGTGCAATTCTTTTGCTATAATTGATCGATACGGTGCTGGCTTCGGAAATTTGATAATTCAAAAAAGCACTCGGAAAGAAATTATGGTAATGCTTGTTGTTGAAATCATTGGTTGTCAACAGGTTGATGTCGATGTTCGAATCTTCGTAACGCACTCCCAGCAAGTAGGAGAATTTATCGATTTTTGAACCGAACTGTGAATAAGCAGCATTGATATGTTCCTTATATTGAAGCGTGTTCGTGTAATTATAATTTGGGATATACGTTCCGTTTCCATCAATATTTCCCAAACTATAGTCGGTTAATAACGCATTAGAATCGCCTTTATATCCTGCTTCAAACTGGCTGTCTTTTCCGATTGGCAGCACATAATCGACTTTGACCATATCTTTATTTTCATTCTGTAAATTCTGGGCTTGTTCGATGGTGGCAGGGTCAGTACTTCCAATAATAAAATCGGTTATCGTCGAGTAGTCGTTGTCTTTGTCTCTAGAAAAGTTCAGTTCGACAGAAAGTTTGTGTCCGTCTTTTTTGAATTTTTTGGTAAAGCTACTCGCGTATTCAATATCATTGGTCCGTGTGAATTGCTCATTGAGACGATCACGGATAAAAAAATCGGCCCCTTCGTAATTATACAGCATATCATTGATAGGGTTGGAGCCACTGTTTCTGCGGTAGCTCAGCGAGTTCGTCCAGGTCATGGTTTTATCGAGGAACAAATCGATGCCGAAGTTATAATTGAATCCATGTCGACCCCGATCATTATTGATGCGCTCGTTGATGGTTTTCTGAATGCTTCCGTCAGGATTAAGGTAATCGGAGTCCGTTAATGATTTTCCGGCAGCGCGATTGTCGCTATATCCAAAAGAAGAAAAGAGATTGAAATTGGTGCTTTTGTTATTGATGTTTCCGGTCAATCCGTAATTTCTCGGATTGCCTACGGTTCCGGTGATGGTTCCGTTGACACCATTATTTTTGCCTTTTTTGAGAATAATATTGATGATTCCGGCACTTCCTTCAGCGTCGTAACGGGCGGAAGGATTGGTGATAACTTCAATTTTGTCTAAGGCATCGGCGGCAATGGTTCGCAAGGCATCGGCAATGTTAATGGCATTCGAAGGTTTACCATCGATCAGGATTTTGACATTGTCATTCCCGCGAAGACTGACATTTCCGTCACCATCAACGGTTACGGAAGGAACATTGTCGAGCACGTCGCTTGCTGTTCCACCTTTGACAATCATATCTTGACCCACATTGTAGACTTTTTTATCGAGCTTGATTTCGACCGTACTTTTTTCGGCACGGACTTCGACTTCGTTGAGCTGTGTCGCATCTTCATCGAGACCGATGCTTCCGATGTTGGTATTTTCGGTTAAGATTTTGTCTTTAATCTCAGTAGCTTTAAACGAAATGAATTCTGCTTTTATCGTGTAAGCCCCGGCAGTAATATCAACATCAAACTCGCCTTTGGCGTTAGTAATCCCACCGCCACTAATTTTCTGGCTTTTCTGATTGATAAAAGTAATCGTAGCATATTCAAGCGGTTGCTTGCTGATTTTTTCGACAATGATTCCTGTAATTTTTATTTTTTGTCTTTCGGGCGCGTTTTGCGCAGTAGCTGCGATCGAAAGTAATACGATAAATGCATAAAATATTAGGCTGATTTTTTTCATAAATGGGGCGGTTTCTTCCTTAGAAAACAAAATTAGGTTTTGGTTCAAGGAGCTTCTCCCAAAGGTTTGTTAAATGATGTCGTTGGCTTTTTCGAACGGTCTTGCAATGATAGCTTTATCGCCATTGATCACAATAGGC
>JBBRXW010000021.1:0-13235 GCA_038238295.1 Flavobacteriales bacterium
CCCAAAAAGAAGTAGCGACCGCTCCAATTACTTGGAAAAGCGAATTGATTGAAGTTGGCGAGATTCCTCAGAATCAACCAAAATCCATTGAGTTCGAATTTAAAAATACTGGAAAAGTCGATGTGATTATTACCAATGTAAAAGCTTCCTGCGGTTGTACGGCAACCGATTATACCAAAACCCCAATAAAAGCCGGTGCGACAGCGAAAGTAACAGCGACCTATAATGCTGCTAATAAAGGTGCTTTTTCGAAAACTGTTACGGTAACGACTACTGCTGAGGAAACCCCAAAAATCCTGTCTTTTAAAGGCACCGTTATATAAATAAGAGGTTAGTTTGTTGAGAAACTCCAAATGAAAGTTTGGAGTTTTTTTATGGAAATAACTTTCAGGCGGGCTATCTGTTAAAAAAATGCAATTAACAATTTAAAATATTTTATTGCATTTAAATACCTTAAATTTCGCCGCTGAAGTAAACATTTTAGAAATTTCAAAAATTCGTATTCCAATAAAAATGGAAGTAAAAAGAACCTACCCTAAAATATTAGTGTTGATTTTTTCGTCGAGCTTATTTTTCATATTGCTCTACGGGTCATTGTATTATTACACTAAGCAGGTCGAGAAACAAGTATTTACCAATTCAAAAGAACAGTTTGATCATGAAGTTAATAAATTACTTGATTTAGACAGCAAACCGATACGAGTCGCCATTAATAATGATACGAATTGGGACGAGTTTGTCAATTTTATCACGACGCGGGATACGGTTTGGTATAACAAGACCATCGGGAATGAACTCAATATCTATAAAGCCGATTATTTGGGAGCGTATGATGCTAATAAAAAATTTATTATTAGTACGTCTTCCGTCAAAATAAAGTCCCAGGACATTATTCCAAAGCAGGTGATGATTGCCTTGAAGAAAGTGGGAATATGCAAATTTTACATGAAAATTCAAGAAGGTATAATTGAAGTTACTGGTGCTTCGATTCACCCTTCTAATGATCCGCTTAAAACGAAGACCAAACCGTTTGGTTACTTTTTTGCTGCGAGGCTTTTGGATAATTCCTTTGTTGAGGATTTTGAAAAAGTATCTGGAGCACATCTCCAGTTTATTGATAAAAACTACGTCGATAGTGAAGAAGAGCATACGATTTTTACGGTAGTCAAATTGAAAGATGTGCAGGGGTATACCGTTTCGAAAATGTTGTTTAAAAGAAATTTTGAAGTTTATTTTGAAAACACGCTCAACATCTTATATTTTATCATCTTCGCCTTTTTCGTTAGCTTGTTGTTGAATTTATATTATACGCGAAAACTGGTATATCTGCCGCTCGACAGAATGACACACATATTGGAGACCGGCGATAAAAAAGCCATCAGCGAATTGAAAGCCACGACCGGTGAATTCAGTCACATCGGCAATCTGTTTGAAGAAAACAGCAACCAGAAAATCGAATTGGTGAAAGCAAAATTGAGAGCCGAGGAAGGCGACCGCCTCAAATCATCATTCCTAGCCAACCTCTCACACGAAATCCGTACGCCGATGAATGCGATTAATGGATTTACCGATTTACTTATCCATACTAAACTCACGCCGACAGAACAATTAGAATACCTAAAAGTTATCGATAAAAGCGGAAAAAATTTGGTTTCGATTATTGATGATTTGATTGAAATGTCGAAGATTGATTCGAATCAGATTTCACAAAATTACACCAGCGTCAATTTAGAATCCTGCCTCGAAGAATTGTACGAAACGATAAAAGTCACAATACCAAATTCGAAGAAAATCGATTTTCATATTATCCCAAATGACAAGGCCGCAGCGTATAATGTTATTACTGATGAGATCAAATTAAAACAGGTCATTGTTAATCTGGTGAACAATGCGATTAAGTTTACAGCAGAGGGTTATGTTGCTTTTGGGCACCACATTGATGAAAAGAAAAAGAAAATCATTTTCACGATAAATGATACGGGCTCCGGCATCGATGAGCACCATCACAAACACATCTTTGATCGCTTCAAAAGAATCGAGAATGATGCTTCAATTAAAGCAGGCGGACTTGGATTGGGATTGGCGATTTCGAAAGCGTATGTTGAAATGATGGGCGGGAAAATAACGTTGGAATCTAAGGTAGAAAAGGGATCGACCTTTTCATTTTCAATTCCATTGAAATACGACCAGGAACAACATATCATAGTACAATCGGTAAAAAGTAAATCCAAAACCGCACATAATAAAACCATTACGATACTGATTGCAGAAGATGATAATATCAATTTCCTGCTGTTTCAAAAAATAATCAATGACAAAAATTACAAGATTATTCGAGCGGTTAATGGGGCGGAAGCGGTTGAGATTAGTTTGGGTAATCCGGATATCGACTTAGTATTGATGGACATCAAAATGCCAATCATGAATGGTTTCGAGGCATTGGAGAAAATAAAAATTATCCGGCCGGAGCTTATCGTAATCGCGCAAACGGCCTATGCATCGAGCGAAGACGAAGAAAGAATCAGGACAGCCGGTTTCTATGGTTATATTACCAAACCGATTGACCGGGAACGATTGTTTGAAGCCATTAGTGATGTACTAAAAGATAAAGGATGAGAAAGCCTGTAAATCTGGTTTTGTATATCGCTTTTATACTGATGAATGTCTCCGTTTTTTCGCAGGAAGTTGCTGTTAGCGATTCTACAACGGTCGAAAAGAAAAGTACGTTAGAATTAAAAGTTGATATTGTAAGCCGCTACATTTGGCGTGGGCAATCTTGGGGCGGCAATTATGTAGCGGTGCAGCCTGCTATTGATTACCACCTCAATGATAAATGGACGTTAGGATTCTGGGCGACGAGCAATTTTAAAAAGGATTATTTTTATGGCGACGGAGTTCCGGGAAAAGGCTATCAAGAAATTGATTTTAGTGTCAGTTATGCTATCAATTCTTTTTTGACGGTGCAACTTTGGGATTATTATTGGCCTTCAGTGGAAAGAGTTGAGGGCGTTGATAATGGCTTTTTTAATTATGGTAAAGATGGTGTTAAGACGATCGATTTGAACCTATTGTTTGATTTTTCCGATTATGGATTTCCATTAAATGCCACGCTGAGCACGTTGATTGCCGGAAATGATTACCGCTATGACAGCGATGGTGAAAATCCGAAACAAAATTACACTACGTATTTGGAAGTAGGCTATTCGTGGGAAGATGTCTTTCAAAAAATAGCATTAGATCCGCTAGTTGGAGCAGTTTTCAACAACCAGGCGAAATATTATGTATCAGGCGATTACAATAAAATTTCATTGGTAAACCTTGGAATTAAGGCAACGCGGGAATTTCAATGGAGCGAACGAATTACAATGCCATTGTCACTGAATTACATTCACAACGCCGCCACCAAAAACACCGAAACTTTCGGACGTAATTTTATAGTTGCCGGAATCACTTTCAAGTACCAATAAACTAAAGGATTGGTTCTCCGTATAAATCAAACTCCGTGGCTTCGGTAATTTTTACCATCACAAAATCGCCTGTTTTTACGTAATGTTTCGTAGCATCGATAAGCACTTCATTGTCTACATCTGGACTATCGAATTCGGTTCTTCCGATAAAATGGCCGCCTTCTTTTCTGTCGATGATGCATTTAAAAGTCTGCCCGATTTTCTCTTGATTTAAATCCCAAGAAATTTGAGATTGTAACTCCATTATTTCTTCTGCCCGAGCTTGTTTAACTGCGTCCGGAACATCGTCTTCTAGTAAATAAGCATGCGTATTTTCTTCGTGCGAATAGGCAAAACAACCCATTCTATCGAATTTCATTTCCTGAACAAAGTCTTTCAACGTATTGAAATCTTCTTCAGTTTCTCCGGGATAGCCCACGATTAAAGTCGTTCGGATCGCCATTCCGGGAACTGCTGCCCTGAACTCTTTCAATAACTTCGTCGTTTTTTCTTGAGACGTTCCGCGTCGCATTGATTTTAGAATCGAATCGGAAATATGCTGTAAAGGAATATCGATATAATTACAGATTTTTGGCTCGCGTTTCATGATTTCCAGCACATCCATCGGGAAACCTGTAGGAAACGCATAATGCAAACGAATCCATTCGATGCCCTCAACTTTGACAAGGTTTTCGAGCAATTCGCCTAAGTTTCTTTTTTTGTAAATATCCAATCCATAATACGTCAAATCTTGCGCAATAAGAATCAATTCTTTGACACCATCACGCGCCAAGCCCTCGGCTTCTTTGACCAATTTTTCGATAGTTTGCGATACGTGCTTGCCACGCATTAGTGGAATCGCACAGAAACTGCACGGACGATCGCAACCTTCTGCAATTTTCAAATACGCATAATTTTTTGGAGTCGTTGTAAATAGTTCGCCCAAAAATTCATGCTTATAATCCGCCCCTAAAGCTTTCAATAATTGAGGCAATTCTGTCGTCCCAAAATACAGATCGACATTCGGGATTTACTTTTCCAAATCCGGGCGATAACGTTCCGACAAACAGCCGGTAACAAATACCTTATCTACCAAACCGCGTTCTTTTTTGTCGGCATATTCCAGAATCATGTTCACCGATTCTGCTTTCGCATTGTCGATAAACCCACACGTATTGATAACGATAATATTACCTTCACGTTCTGCAGGTGCTTCATGCTCGACATCCTTACCGCTGGCACGCAATTGCCCCATCAGCACTTCACTATCATAAACATTTTTTGAACACCCTAAAGTGATGACATTGATCTTATTCTTTTTTAAAGACTTGGTTCTCATGGATTTGTAAATTGGAGTGCAAAATTACGCTTTTTTATTCCGTATCGCCTAATATGAAGTTAAATTTTAAGGAGCTGTTTCCTGCTTTCGCCTTAATCTTTGTTCGTGCCTCACAAAGGATACCGGCTCTATCAGGGCTAAAAAAAAGACCGTTACGATTGTGGTAACGGTCTTTTCATTTATATCATATTATAATTAGAGATCAAATACCAAGGTCAATGAAGCATTATTTTTCTGAGTGGAAACGTTGGCACCTTGCGTAAATCCTTGCGTAAAAAAGCCTTCTTGCGATTTTTGTTGTGAATAAGAGTAGCCCAAATCGAGCTTGGTGTTACCAAAATTAAATCCAAAACCTGCGGAAAATCCGTTAAGTTCGCCGACGGTTTTCCCATCTTTGTATGGACTTTGCTGGTTGCGGAATCCGCCCCTCAAACTCCATTGTTTAATTCGGTATTCAGCACCGATGCGCAAATCACCTGCCATACCCAGTTGAGAATCGATATTGGTATTGACAGGGTTGAAAAATGGATCGTCTGATTTATACTTGCTGTTCCCATAATCTTTCACACTATAATCTACACTAATTAAACCTGACTTTCCAAAAACATAAGCTAGACTTCCGGTCCATTTACTTGGCGTCTGAAAATTATAAGAAGGATAGACTAAAAGGATATTAGAATCTACAGGATTAGTGTCATTATATAGTGCCTGCTCGATTTCATCTGTCATCTGATACCATGTAGGCGATTCATAAGCAATTCCAGCTCTGAAGGAAGAAGTAATTTTCGCAATGGCTCCCAATTGCACAGAAAATCCATTGCCATAAGTATGCTGAAAATTTTGGAAAGTAAAATTTCGGGCGTTCGTATTTTGGGTATTGTCATTCTCTTCATAGAAAACAGTAGTTTTTTTGTAATCTGTGAAATGCGTATTAATGTTTAAACCAAAGTAAAAACGCTCCTTATACTGTGCGGCAAAGTTAATAGCCACTTTGCCATTTTGACCCGTCGCCTCGAGGAAATTTTCTTGATAATAATTATTGGCAGGAACGTTCGAAATGTAGGTGTCATTATTAGTATTATTAGGATCGGCAATAATGATATGCGATTGATATCCCAAAAAAGCCTGTTGTCCTCGAATATCCAAATCTTCATAATAAGCACTTTGTAACGTTGCAGCGGGAATGCTGCTCGTATACAAACCCGGATTGGCATAACTCAGGAAATAATCGGCAATCGATTGGTTGGGATTGGTGCCATAAGAAAAAGAAGAATTGTCGAAATTAGACATGTTTTCATAATCACCGGCAATGACAAATTTATTCCAATCACTTTTCTCGACAAAGTTTTTAAAATTAAATACTAAAATTCCTCCTCCTTGATTGAGATCGAAGGTCGCATTATTAGTCGCTATTTTATTGCCGAAATAAGAGGTTTTATTTTTGATATTATAACTGCTTAAGGTTACACCAACCTCGTTATTGGAGAAGATGGCACTACCTGCAGGATTTACCTGAATGGAAGAAAAATCGCCGCCTAAAGCTCCAAAAGCTCCACTCATTGCCTGAAATCGTGCTGTTCCGGTCATATTATCATTCGCATATAATAAGGCGTCACCTACTCCCTGAGATTGTGCAGCAGAAAAAGTAAGTCCTGCTATAATAAAGAATACGTATTTTTTCATATGCCTATTTTTCAAAAAAATACCTATGTTCAGAACGAGTTGTCAAAACATAGGTAAATAGATTAGTATTTATTTTATCGTCTTCCACCGGAAGATGATCTTCCGCTTCCGCTAGTGTTGTATCCACCTCCACTATTGCTTGATGAACTAGAACTATTTGTTCTCGGTGTGCTATAATTTGGATTACTTCTTGTAGAAGTAGACTGCGTTTGAGGTCGGGTAGTGGTAGAGTTACTATTATTGCTAGATGATGATGTATTGTAATTGTAGTTCGAATTGGAATTAGAATTTGAATAGGTTCTTGTACCAGAATAATTTCCATTTCTAGTGCCTGAACTTTCAGTTCTTACGGTATTATTTCTGATATTGCTATAATTTGGATTCACTGTTCTGGTTCCATCATTATAATTTCTTCGGGTTCCACTATAGTTGTTTGCTCGTCTACCATTGTATGAATAGTTAGCATAGGAATGACTTGGATGAGAGTAGCTTCGAGTTCCATAATGGTAAGGGTAATAATTATAATAGCCTCCGTACCAGCTATTCCCGTAATAATTATTATAGCCATAACTTGACCCGTACCAAGGATCAAATCCCCATCCGTAATAACTTGGTCCGTACCAGGAGTTCCAACCCCATCCTAGGTTCCAGCCCCAGTAATTATTCCAACCCCAATTGTTGTCGTATACGTATACATTTACATTATCTGTATTGTTTCCCCACCCTGAATAACCGGAATTATATTCCTGATTGTTATTCTCTGTTGTGTTTTTTGAAGGAGTAGAGCTATAATTTTCCACATCTGTAAATATAGCCTCGGATTGATTCTGATCCTGTAAAGAGCCAAAATAATTTCTATATTGGTTATTTTGAAAATTTTGTTGCGAGGCAATATCTCGTTTTTGATTGTCCGAGCTTCCATAAATCCCATCGCGGTCAGAATAAGAAGCAGTTTGATAAGAGCCACAGGAACTCATTAGAATAGCAAAAATCCCAATTAAGAAATACAGGGAATTTTTTAGTTTGAAAAAAAAATTAGTTTTCATATCTATAGCTTTTTTATTGTTGGACTATACAAAATTAGTTAGTTTTGCCAAACTATTTAGTTAAAAAAAGTTAAACAATTTTTATGCCAATACTTTAACATGAGCAAAAACCTTACGACAAGAAGTGAAGATTATTCAAAATGGTATAATGAACTGGTTGTCAGAGCCGATTTGGCCGAAAATTCCGGTGTAAGAGGGTGCATGGTAATCAAACCTTACGGCTATGCAATTTGGGAAAAAATGCAAGCGGAACTCGACAGGATGTTTAAGGAAACGGGTCATAGTAATGCCTATTTCCCGCTTTTTGTTCCTAAAAGTATGTTCGAGGCCGAAGAAAAAAATGCTGAAGGTTTTGCCAAAGAGTGTGCGATTGTTACCCATTACCGACTAAAAAATGATCCGGATAAACCAGGGAAGTTAATGGTTGATCCGAATGCAAAACTCGAAGAAGAATTGATAGTGCGCCCAACCAGCGAAGCCATTATCTGGTCTACGTATAAAGGGTGGGTACAATCATATAGAGATCTACCATTGCTAATCAATCAATGGGCGAATGTAGTGCGCTGGGAAATGCGAACCCGATTGTTTCTGCGGACTGCTGAGTTTTTATGGCAGGAAGGTCACACAGCCCATGCTACTAAAGTTGAAGCGATTGAAGAATCGGAAAAAATGATGCATGTCTATGCTGATTTTGCTGAAAACTTCATGGCAATTCCGGTAATTAAAGGATTGAAAACTGAAACCGAACGATTTGCCGGAGCAGAAGAAACCTATTGTATTGAAGCTTTGATGCAGGACGGAAAAGCATTGCAAGCTGGTACTTCTCACTTTCTTGGGCAAAATTTCGCCAAAGCTTTCGATGTGAAATTTGCCAATGCCGAAGGGAAACAAGAATATGTTTGGGGAACTTCCTGGGGCGTTTCTACTCGATTGATGGGGGCTTTAGTAATGACGCATTCCGATGATCAGGGATTAGTTCTGCCTCCTAATCTGGCTCCAATTCAGGTGGTAATTGTTCCGATTTATAAATCGGAGGAACAGTTGACTGAAATTACAATAGCGGTCAATGAACTAATTGCTCCATTAAGAAAACTAAAAATCTCCGTAAAATACGACGACAGAACGACACAAAAACCAGGTTTCAAATTTGCTGAATGGGAACTCAAAGGTGTTCCCGTACGAATAGCTCTCGGTCCAAAAGATTTAGAGAACGGAACTTTCGAAGTTGCCAGAAGAGATACTTTAACTAAAGAAATTATCGCTAAAGAAAATATTGTCAACTATGTCCATGATTTACTGGAGCAAATTCAAAAAGACTTATTTGATAAAGCTTTTAATTATAGAGAAACTCATATCACAGAAGTCAATTCATTCGATGAATTTAAAGATATCCTCGATAACAAAGGTGGATTTATTTCAGCACATTGGGATGGAACTGCCGAAACGGAAGAAAAAGTTAAAGAACTCACCAAGGCAACCATTCGTTGTATTCCATTAAATCAGAAAAATGAAGAAGGAAGTTGCGTATTCACCGGAGCTAAATCTACTGGTAGAGTGCTGTTTGCAAAAGCCTATTAAAAAAAAATAAAAAAAATTACTTCTACTATTGTACGAATAGAAAATAGTTGTATTTTTGCATCCGCATAAAAGAAGTATGGCCCGTTCGTCTATCGGTTAGGACGCCAGGTTTTCATCCTGGTAAGAGGGGTTCGATTCCCCTACGGGCTACAAAAAAAATAAATTTTAAGAAAAAAACAAAATGGCAAATCATAAGTCAGCTTTAAAAAGAATCAGAAGTAACGAGAAAAGACGAGTTTTAAACCGTTACCAACATAAAACTACCCGTAACGCCATCAAAGCATTGCGTTTGGCTACTGATAAATCAGATGCTACAGCGAAATTGTCAGGTGTAATCTCGATGATTGATAAATTAGCCAAGAAACACGTTATCCATGATAACAAAGCGTCTAACTTGAAATCTAAATTAACGAAACACGTTGCAAAATTGTAATTAGTTACGTCAGTATATAAACAACTCTCCAATTTGGAGAGTTTTTTTTTACACGAATGTTTTCTTCAAGTCTTCGAGCATTGCTTTTGAAATTGGTTTTGACAAGAAATCCAAAACCATCGGATACGTCTTTGCTTTATTGATGTCATCCGGATCGATCGTCGAGGACAACACGATCACTTTACAGTCTTTGAATGCCGCACGGTAATCTTCTCTCGAAAAATGATCTAGGAATTCCCAGCCTCCCATCACCGGCATATTCAAATCTAGAAAAATCAATTTGGGATATCTTTTTATTTCATTGCCAAGATTATTCAATTTTAAGTCGTCAAAATAATTCAACGCCTCTTCCCCATTCTGTGACCTAATTATCTCTTCCGCAAAAGCCGATCTTGTAATCACCATCTTACACAACATTAATGTAATTGGATCGTCGTCTACACATAAAATTAAATCGAGCATTATATATTTTTTTTAAATGTTATGGTAAACGTGGTGCCTTTATCGACTTCGCTTTCAACACTGATTGAACCGCCCATAGATTCTACCTGTGATTTCACCAAATACAACCCCAAACCTTTGCTATCGGAATAGTTGTGGAAGCGTTGGTAGAGTCCAAATATCTTGTCTCTGTTACGCTCTAGGTCGATTCCGATTCCATTGTCCTTAAAAATCAACACAATCGCATCACCAATTTCTCTCGACGATACGAAGATCCGCAACGTTCTTTTTGGCGAACGGTATTTGATAGCGTTGGTGAATAAGTTCAACAAGATGCTTTCCAAATACGCTTTATTGATATGGAGTATCGTGACTTTTTCCAACTCGATTTTCAATATCGGTTTGTGCAGACTAATGAGGAAAGTCAACTGGTTGAAAACATTTTCAAAAACATCCTTAATCAATACTTCTTCTTTCAGAATCGATGGATTGTCTTTGATAATCACCACTTTCACCAAATCATTAATAGTTTCGTTCAACAGATTGGTCGAAGTAGAGAATCCATTAATAACTTCTCGTAATTCCGGATCTTCTACCGGAATCTCTTGCATCAGGTTCAACAATCCCGTCAAGTTCGATAACGGCGCTCTCAGATTGTGCGAGGTGATATACGAGAATTGTTTCAAATCCTTATTGTTTTGAGTCAATTCACGGATGAGCTGCTCTTTTTCCTTTTCTTGTTTCTTCTCTTCGGTAATATCTCTTTGAATTGAAATCCAGTGCGAATGTTCTCCTTCTTGATTCGTAATTGGAATCATCGAAAAGTTCACCCAATATTCTTCGCCGTTTTTGTTGTGATTCAAGGTTTCGAATTTCAATTCTTCCCGGCCTTTCAACGCTTTCGATAAATTACCAATGTCATTCTTTACCGACTTTTTTCCCATGAAAACATTCGGGGTTCTCCCAATGACTTCAGTCGATTTGTACCCGGTCATCTCAGTAAACGCTGGATTCACAAAGACAATTTTTGGAATCGTATTACTCGACTTCTCCGATTCGGTAATGATCACGGCGTCTTTGGTTTGTGTAATCACGGTTTCCAAAAGTTTCAGTCGCTGTTCTTCTTCCTTTTGTTTGGTAACATCCTGAATTGCTCCGATCATGCGGATCGCATTGCCTTCATCGTCCTTTACTAAAAAACCCCTATCGAAAACATATTTGTAAGTTCCGTCGGCACATTTGAAACGGTATTCATCCTGCCATTTTTCGGTTTTTTGTTCAATAAAGGAATAGAGTTTAATCGACATCTTGATGCTGTCTTCCGGATGGATGCGGTCGAACCACCATTTCGAAGTTTTTCCAACATCTTCCTTTTTATAACCAAAAACACCCTGAATTCCCTTGTTCCAAATAAAATCATCTTCCTGAATTTTCCAATCCCAAATCGTATCACTCGTTGCTTTGGCCACAATATCATACCTTTCATTCGAATCCTTGATCTCTTCGTTGGTCGCTTTCAACTTTTCAAAAACACGGCTGTTACGGACGTCATTTTTGGTCAGGACCACCTTAAAAACAATTCCGGAAAAAACAATAAAAACAATGTCTTTAATAAAGTTATAGTTCAGAAAAACAACGTCGGTAGGAGAGTGAAATTTATTTAAGATATAATACCCGGCAAGTGCCAGCACTATCGAAAATAAGATGTAGAGCAGAGTTATTTTATTCGCTTTGTTTTTCATTACTTCAAATATAGAGAAATATTTATAGAATTAAAAAACTGTCCGTCAACTTAATTTTTTAATCGTATTCCACGTCAATATGTTAACAAAAAGTAAACTAACGGCGAATGGTTTTTTATGTAAAAATAAAGTGTACCTTTGCGCCCATTAAAAATAACAAATGGAATCTATAAGAAACATTGCAATTATTGCACACGTCGATCACGGCAAAACTACTTTGGTGGATAAAATCATGTACCATTGCCAGCTTTTTCGCGAAAACGAAAATGCCGGTGATTTAATTCTTGACAACAACGACCTGGAACGTGAGAGAGGTATTACCATTACTTCCAAGAATGTTTCTGTAGTCTATAAAGGCACAAAAATCAATATTATCGATACTCCTGGTCACGCTGATTTCGGTGGGGAAGTAGAACGAGTATTGAACATGGCGGACGGAGTTTGCCTATTGGTAGATGCGTTTGAAGGACCAATGCCGCAAACGCGATTTGTACTACAAAAAGCAATCGACTTAGGATTAAAACCTTGCGTCGTTATCAATAAAGTAGATAAAGAAAACTGTACTCCAGAAGAAGTACACGAAAAAGTATTCGACTTAATGTTCGAACTAGGTGCTGAAGAATGGCAACTTGATTTTCCAACCGTATACGGTTCGGCAAAAAATAACTGGATGTCAGACGACTGGAGAAACCAAACTGATAATATCGAACCTTTATTAGACATGGTGATCGCCAATGTGCCAGCACCAAAAGTATCTGAAGGAACGCCACAAATGCTAATCACTTCTTTAGATTTCTCAGCTTTTACAGGACGTATCGCTATCGGTCGTTTAGAAAGAGGTATTTTGAAAGAAGGTATGCCAATCTCATTAGTAAAAAGAGACGGTACTGTTAGTAAATCACGTATTAAAGAATTACACACTTTTGAAGGACTTGGGCGTAAAAAAGTAACAGAAGTAATTGCTGGAGATATCTGTGCGATTGTTGGAGTTGAAGGTTTTGAAATTGGTGATACTATCGCTGATCATGAAAACCCTGAAGGTTTAGCATCTATCGCTATTGATGAGCCAACCATGAGTATGTTGTTTACCATTAACGATTCGCCTTTCTTTGGTAAAGAAGGTAAGTTTGTAACCTCACGTCACATTAGAGACAGATTAACTAAAGAGTTAGAGAAAAACTTAGCCATGAAAATGGGTGAGACTGATTCTGCTGATAAATTCATGGTTTTTGGTCGTGGAGTACTTCACTTATCTGTTCTTATTGAAACCATGAGAAGAGAAGGTTACGAATTGCAAATTGGTCAGCCACAAGTTATCATCAAAGAAATTGATGGTAAAAAATGTGAACCAATCGAAGAATTAACCATCGATTTACCAGAAACACTTTCTGGAAGAGCTGTAGAGTTTGTTACACTTCGAAAAGGAGAAATGTTGAGTATGGAAACTAAAGGGGAACGTATGATTATCAAATTTAATATTCCATCACGTGGAATTATTGGATTGCGTAACCAATTGCTTACTGCTAC
>JBBRXW010000022.1:0-13191 GCA_038238295.1 Flavobacteriales bacterium
GCTCAACCAACCGATACGGCAAGAGCAATCCTTTCTTACAAAGGAGTGTTATTGAAACATCACCTTGATGGTGGCGTTCGTAAAGGTGCCTTGACTCAAGAACAAGCAGAAGCTAAATTAGAAGCTTGGTTAGAAGCAAAAACAGGTAAAGTAGATGCTAAAAAAGACGGTTTATCTAAAGCACAATCTGATGCAAAAGCGAAAGCTTTGAAAGCAGAGAAAGTGGCTAACGAAAAACGTATCGCTGCTGCAGCTCAAGCTGAAGTAGAAGCTACTCAGGAAGAAGAAGTGGTTGCTGATGAAGTAGCTGAAGTAGAAGCTCCGATTGCCGAAGTGGCTACAGAAGAAGTTGCTGAAACTCCTGCAGAAGAAGCTCCGGTTGCGGAAGTTGAAACTGCTGTAGAAGAAGCTCCAGCGACAGAAGAAGTAGTTGCTGAAGCAGAAGTTCCTGCTGAAGAAACTCCGGAAGCTCCGGCTGCTGAAGAAGCTAGCGAAGAAGCAGAAGCTTAATTATAGAGCGATCATGCATAAAGAGGATTGTTTCTATTTAGGTAAAATCGCAAAAAAATTCAGTTTCAAGGGAGAAGTCCTTATCTATTTAGATACCGACGAACCCGAACTCTATGAAAACATGGAATCAGTATTTGTTGAATTCAACAATAATCTGGTTCCATTTTTTATTGAAAATAGTTCCCTCCACAAAAACGATTTCCTTCGCGTGCGTTTCGAAGACGTCAACAGCGAAGAAGAAGCCGACCGTATGCTGGGTTGTGGCATTTACCTTCCTCTAAAAATGTTACCCAAACTTACCGGTAACAAATTCTATTTCCACGAAGTCATCGGGTTCGAAATTGAAGACCAACGTCTCGGCGTTTTCGGAAAAATCGTAGCCGTCAATGACAGTACCGCACAACCGCTTTTCGAAGTGCTGAATGGCGAGATCGAAATCCTCGTTCCTATGATCGACCATTTCCTGGTTAAAATCGATCGCGACAACAAAAAAGTCATCATGAATTTGCCGGAAGGGCTGGTGGAGATGTATCTTTGATTTATTTTTAGGAGCTATTTCCTGCTGTGCGCTAAATCTTTTGTTCCATGGCATTCCACAAAAGAATACCGCTACCATCAGGGCTAGGCAATTCGTAACTCACAAATACCATGTTCCAATTCAAACAATTCTCCGTTCAGCAAGACCAATGTGCCATGAAAGTCGGCACCGACGGTGTATTGCTTGGCGCATGGGCACCCACAGAACACCATCCTTTTTCTATTTTAGACATTGGCACCGGAACCGGAATCATTGCCTTGATGCTGGCACAACGAACTTCAGCACAGCAAATCGATGCCCTCGAGATCGACGAAAATGCCTACGAGCAAGCCGTTGATAATTTTGAAAATTCACCTTGGAGCGACCGCCTGTTTTGTTTTCATGCCGCCCTCGAAGAATTTATGGAAGCGCCCGAAGACGAATACGATCTAATAGTTTCTAACCCACCTTTTTATACTGAAGACTATAAAACTGAAAACGAACCACGCGATTTATCCCGATTCGCTGATGCGATGCCCTTTGAAGACTTAATCGAAACTGCTGATTTGCTGCTATCCCAAAATGGTATTTTCGCCGTCATCCTACCTTATAAAGAAGAAGAAAAATTTATCGGGATTGCAAGGGATTTCGAATTGTACCCTTTAAAAATCACTCGGGTAAAAGGAACACCAACAACGGAGATCAAAAGGAGTTTGCTGGCATTTTCCCGGATAGAAAACCTAGACGTTCCAACAGACGAGCTCATCATCGAAACCGCGCGTCATCACTATACTCCGGAATACATCGCTCTTACGAAAGCGTTCTATTTGAAACTATAGCCCTAGCCCAGATAGCAATGGAAATCCTTTTGTGCCGTTTTGGGCACAAAAGATTGGAATGGATAGCTGGAAAAAGCTCCTAAAAATTTGAACCGTTGTGCTCTATTTCTCCAATTAGTTTCCTTAAATTTGCAAACGTTTTCGTAGAATTTAAATACATCCAAATAAAGACATGAGACCAGATTTATTCCAAGCTCCCGATTATTACAACCTCGACGATTTATTGACCGACGAGCATAAATTAGTGCGTGACTCTGCCCGTGCATGGGTGAAACGCGAAGTTTCTCCCATCATTGAAGACTATGCACAGCGTGCCGAATTCCCGAAACAAATCATCAAAGGTTTGGGCGAAATTGGTGGTTTTGGACCTTACATTCCCGAAGAATATGGCGGTGCTGGTTTAGACCAAATCTCGTACGGTTTGATCATGCAGGAAATTGAGCGTGGGGATTCTGGTGTTCGCTCGACATCATCGGTACAATCGTCATTGGTTATGTATCCTATCTGGAAATTCGGAACCGAAGAACAACGTCAGAAGTATTTGCCAAAATTGGCTACCGGAGAATTTATGGGTTGCTTTGGCTTGACAGAGCCGGATCATGGTTCAAATCCAAGTGGCATGACCACGAACTTCAAAGATATGGGCGACCATTATTTATTGAACGGTGCTAAAATGTGGATCTCGAACGCGCCATTCGCAGATGTTGCGGTGGTTTGGGCAAAAAATGAAGAAGGAAGAATTCACGGACTCATAGTAGAACGCGGTATGGAAGGGTTTACCACTCCAGAAACCCATAACAAATGGTCGCTTCGTGCTTCGTCTACGGGCGAATTGGTTTTCAATAATGTCAAAGTTCCGAAAGAAAACTTGATGCCTGGAAAATCCGGATTGGGCGCGCCTATGCAATGTTTGGATTCGGCGCGTTACGGAATCGCTTGGGGTGCTATCGGTGCTGCGATGGATTGTTACGATACGGCTTTGCGTTATGCAAAAGAAAGAATTCAGTTTGATAAACCGATTGCCTCTTTTCAATTGCAGCAAAAGAAATTGGCGGAAATGATTACCGAAATCACCAAAGCACAATTACTAACTTGGAGATTGGGTGTTTTGAGAAATGAAGGGAAAGCAACGACGGCTCAAATCTCGATGGCGAAAAGAAACAATGTCGATATGGCTATTCATATTGCCCGTGAAGCCCGTCAAATTTTAGGCGGCATGGGAATTACCGGTGAATACTCTATTATGCGTCACAGTATGAATCTAGAATCCGTGATTACCTATGAAGGAACGCACGACATTCACTTGTTGATTACCGGTGCTGATATTACCGGAATTCCGGCTTTCAAATAAAATGAAATAAATTATATAAAGGCTTCTTGGAAACAGGGAGCTTTTCTTTTTTAAACCAGGAACGAATCTTTGCCGTAAATGTTTTTAAAGTGAACCGATGCGAAAAACAATTTCTATAGTATTTTTTATTTTGACGGCAATACTCAGTTGCAGTACTGAAAATCTAACAGCTCCGACTCCGGCAAATCCGGAAAGCAAGCTCTTTCGTTATTTGGCTTTGGGCGACAGCTATACCATAGGGCAAAGTGTCTGTGATACGTGCCGCTTTCCCGAACAATTGAAATCGAAATTAAAAACCACTTTCCCAAACGATAGCCTTTCGTTAAAAATTATTGCGACAACCGGCTGGACAACGACCAATTTGATTTCTGCTATCAACACGCAAAATCCAACTTCAGATTACGACTTAGTCACCTTATTAATAGGCGTTAACAACCAATACCAACACAAACCTTTTTCGTTATATGAACAAGAATTTCCGGCGTTGGTTAACACCGCAATCGCTTTAGCGAAAGGCGATAAAACCAATGTGATCGTCGTTTCGATTCCGGATTACGCGTTTACACCTTATGGTCACGGCGCGGCAAACATTACGACTGAAATCGATCAATACAATACGTTTGCTCAAAATTATTGCGTACAGAATAACATCACTTTCGTGACTATTACCGACATCACCCAACAAGGTTTGATGAACACTGATTTGGTTGCTTCGGATGGTTTGCATCCTTCCGCTTTGGCGTATTCGAAATTTGTAGAACGGATATTACCGGCGGCAGTTCAGGCTTTGCAACAACAGTAATGAAAGCCAGAAATTAGTTCGCTAATGTGATTTTGTATTGAATTCGACCGGCAGCAAGCTAGAATTTTTTTTAAGATTCCGGAGCCAACGCTAATTCCAATCCCTGAAGATTATCCGTAATAGGAATCTGGCATCCCAATCGGGAATTGGCTTGCAGATAAAATGCTTCTGACAACATCGCTTCTTCATCATCACCTTTTTCCGGCAGCGGTACGTCATTTAGAATATAGCATTGGCAGGAAGCACACATCGCCATACCGCCGCAAATTCCAATTGTTCCTTCGGGTGCCAATTCGTAGGCTCGAACAAGTTCCATGATATTCATGTTCATGTCGGTTGGTGCCTGCACTTCATGAGTAACTCCTTCGCGGTCGGTGATTTTTATCAGAACATCCATACTGCTTATTTTTTCTTGTCTTCAGCAACAATCAGTTTCAGCGAATTGATATAATCCGTATCAAATTCTATAACCCTTACTTTTTCTAACTTGAAACCCATTTCTCCATCAAATTGTCCCTCGGTACTGAGGAAATCAATAATCAGTTCCTCCTCATTGATTTCGATAAGTTTTCCGAGATAGACGGCTTTATCTGACTTTTTCGCAATTTGAAAAACTTCATATTTATCCGCAAGGAAATGGATGATTGAAGGTAAATCTTTGAGCGGAATTATTTCTTCTGCACTTGTTTTCAACCCTTTGAGTTTAATGACTCTTTCTGTAAATTCATGATCTTCATCCTGAATAATCGATTGAATCCTTTTGTTTCTCAAAATCGTATAGCCATCAATGATAAAATCGGCGGGATTGTTTTTGAGCAATATCCAGTCTTCCGTCCAGTCGATAAGAAAACCTGTAAAGATTTCTTTTTTATCTTCAAATTCTATCGAAATCAATTGTCGTAAATACTTTTCCATACTTCTTACTCTATCGCTTTTACTACTGCTTTCTCCGCTTCTTTTCGGGTTCCATCGAAACCGTCGACGCCGGAAACCGTCGTGTATTTCATCACATATTTTTTTCCAGGATTCATTCGTTGATAAACGCTTTGGCACATCAGGGTTGCTTCGTGAAACCCGCATAAAATCAGTTTCAATTTACCGGGATAGGTGTTGACATCGCCAATGGCGTAAATTCCTGGAATGTTGGTTTGATAATCTAAGGCATTATTGACCTTGATTGCATTCTTCTCAATCTCTAATCCCCAATTGGCAATCGGCCCGAGTTTTGGCGTCAATCCAAACAATGGAATGAAATAATCGGTTTCAATCTTTCGATGTCCACCGTTGCCATCATCCAAATCTACCGATTCGAGGTGCTCCGAACCATTCAGTCCGACCACTTCCGCTGGTGTAATCAGTTTAATTTTCCCTTCGTTCTTGAGTTCTTGCACTTTATCTACAGAATCTAAAGCGCCACGGAATTCGTTGCGGCGATGGATTAGCGTTACTTCCGAAGCGACATTGGAAAGAAAAATGCTCCAGTCTAAAGCCGAGTCTCCGCCACCGGATATGACGACGCGTTTGTCGCGGAATTTCTCTGGGTTTTTGATAAAGTATTTAACGCCTTTATTCTCATAGAATGCAATGTCTTCGATCAGTGGTTTTCTCGGTTCAAAACTTCCGAGGCCGCCAGCAATTGCTACCGAATTGGCATGATGTTTTTTGCCTTTATCTGTTGTCACTATGAAGGTTCCGTCTTCTAATTTTTCGATGGTTTCCGCGCGTTCGCCTAAGGTGAATCCGGGTTGAAATTGCTTGATTTGTTCCATCAGGTTATCAACCAAATCGCCCGCGAGTACTTCCGGAAATCCGGGAATATCGAAGATGGGTTTTTTAGGATAGAGTTCGGAAAGTTGCCCGCCGATTTGCGGCAATGCATCGATGATGTGGCATTTGAGTTTTAAGAGTCCGGCTTCGAAGACGGCAAAAAGTCCGGTGGGACCGGCGCCGATGATGAGGATATCTGTTTCGATCATTTGATTAGATTCTGAGTTGCTGAGTGGCTGAGTCAGTTAGAAACGGCTACATGAATTTGACGGATGCGTGAGGGATTGAGGCGGTATCCTTTTTTGAGGCACGAAAAAAAGATAGAGCCGAAAGCCCGACCCATAGGGGCACGCCCTGATTATTTAAGCAATATTGACTACGGTTTCGATTTGCGGGGCGAATTTTTTTATCGTCGTTTCAACACCGGCTCTCAAAGTCATCTGGTTGACGCTACACGCGGTGCATGCCCCTTCGAGACGAACGGTGACGTGTCTGTCTCCCTCGATGGATATTAGCGTAATGTCGCCGCCGTCGGAATTTAGAAACGGACGGATTTCTTGGAGCGCTTTTTCGACATTGATGGTTAATTCTGCTGTGGTCATTTTTTTTTGTATTAGATTTTAGACGCCTTTTTAGATTTAGCCTATTTTTTTACTGCGGAACATCCGGCCATCGTTGTGATTTTGATGGCTTCGGTTGGTGGCAAGTTTTTGTTTCTGTTGACGGTTTCCTGCACAATGTTTCGGGTGATTTCCTCGAAAACCTTTTCGATTGTTGAAGCAGTTTGCATCGCTGCCGGACGGCCGAAATCACCAGCTTCACGGATGCTTTGCACAATAGGCACTTCGCCCAAAAATGGCACCTGTAAATCTTCTGCGAGATTTTTGGCACCGCCGTTTCCAAAAATATAATATTTGTTATTCGGCAATTCTTCTGGTGTGAAATACGCCATATTCTCGACAATTCCCAAAACAGGAACATTGATGCTTTCGGATAAAAACATCGAGACGCCTTTTTTGGCATCTGCTAGCGCCACGGCTTGCGGTGTACTGACGATAACAGCACCAGTTATTGGCAGTGATTGCATGATGGATAAATGGATGTCGCCGGTTCCTGGTGGCAAATCAATCAACATGAAATCGAGTTCACCCCAATCGGCATCGAAAATCATTTGATTTAATGCTTTGGAAGCCATCGGACCCCGCCAAATCACCGCCTGACTTGGTGCGGTGAAAAAACCTATCGAGAGAATTTTGACTTCATAGCTTTCAACCGGTTTCATTTTCGATTTCCCGTCGACGGTAACCGAGATTGGTTTTTCGGATTCGACATCGAACATAATTGGCATCGATGGTCCATAGATATCCGCATCCAGAATGCCCACCGAAAATCCCATTTTGGCTAAGGTTACGGCTAAATTCGCGGTAACGGTAGATTTTCCGACTCCTCCTTTTCCGGAAGCGACGGCAATGATGTTTTTGATTCCGGGAATTTGTTTTCCTTTGATTTCGTTTGGATTGGCCGCTGCAGCCGCTTCGACTTTGATATTTACTTTGACTTTTACGTCAGGTGAAAATGTATTGTGGATTAATTTGCGGATGTCGTCTTCCGCGCGTTTCTTGATGTGCATGGCGGGTGTTGCGATTTGCAAATCGACGATAACTTCATCTCCAAAAGTGACGATGTTAGTGACGGCGCCACTTTCTACCATATTTTTTCCTTCGCCGGCAATCGTAATCGTTTCGAGTGCCTTGAGGATTTCCTTTTTATCTAATTTCATTTTTGAGTTTACTGTTAGCAGTTAACGGTTTACGGTTGGAATGGTTATCTTTATTTAAACTGATTTTAGATTGCAAAGATAGTTTGAAAAAGTGGATTAGAGAAAAGCGATCAGGGAAAATTTTTGAATGAAAAGGGAAAGAAAAAGATACGAGAAGCAACAGAAAAAGTCCTATGACTCCATTCGAAACAACAAGCCCTGACTCCTAATGACTGATTTCGGGTTCCCAAAAATATTTTTTGAAATCGACGATTTGATTGTCGATGACTTCGATGCCTTCGCTTTCGAGGAGTTGCTGCATCAAATTCGTGCCATCGAAATGGTGCTTCCCGGTCAGCAATCCTTTTTGATTGACGACCCGATGTGCGGGCACATCTTCCATGCCGTGCGAGGCATTCATCGCCCAACCGACCATTCTTGCAGAACGACCTGAGCCAATGGCTCTGGCAATCGCTACATACGATGTGACTTTTCCATACGGGATTTGCCTGGCAACGGCGTAAACGCGTTCAAAGAAATTAGGTTCCATATTAGTGATACACCAATTTAAAAAGCGTAAACAAAGCCATAAAAGTTGTCACAGAACCTATAATCGTATTGATATTTTTCATCAGGAAATTGGTCTTGTTTTCGATAAACTTAAATGCGACGATGTAAAGGTAAAATACCGCGAACGAACCAAACACGACTCCAATGACGAAGTAGAGCGTTTCATATATTTCGAAGTGAAAATAGCCTGAACTGGCAATACTCATACTGGCAAAAACGTAAAATGGAATTGGGAGAAAATTCAATAGCGACATTAGGATGCCGAAGAAAAAACGATTCGACTTTCCTTTGATTTTTATATCCTTTTTCTTCTGCTTGGGCTTCTTGGCAATCCAGAAAAAATAGATGCTTAATCCGGTGAAAATCAGGATCCCGATTTCCTGCAACATCGAGACAATTTCGACATGTGTGCTGATAAATCTCGCAAACATCACCGCCAGATAGGTTTGAAAAAATACAATAATCGAAGCCCCAACAGCAAAACTTACCGCTTCGTTCTTCCCTTCTTGCAAGCTTATTTTTGCCGCCGTCATGTTGATCAGCCCCGGAAGAAGGACCGCCAAAATCGCAATGCAAAAACCCAGAAAAAGGGGAACGAAAAACGCCATCTATTTGATTTTAAAACGAATATACGTAATAGATTTATTGATTTCCAAATATTGTTTTTCGTAGAAGGTTTGGATGGCAGTTACTTCCGATGGACTTCCCTCATTTTTATAGACGTTGTGATTGGCATACAACACTTCGTGCCCTTCGCCATGCAGCAATCCCAACGTGTAACCATGCATGAATTCGCTGTCCGTTTTTAGATTGACAATCCCATCTTTCTTCAGGATTTTCTTATACAATTGCAGGAATTCAGAATTGGTCATCCGGTGTTTGGTCCGTTTGTATTTGATTTGCGGATCGGGAAACGTAATCCAGATTTCATCGACTTCGTGTTCGGCAAAAATGTAATCGATTAATTCGATTTGCGTGCGGATGAATACCACGTTTCGCAAGCCATCTTCGACAGCCGTTTTTGCGCCGCGCCAGAAACGCGCCCCTTTGATATCAATTCCGACAAAGTTTTTATCGGGATATTGCTCGGCTAAACCAACCGAATATTCGCCTTTGCCGCAGCCCAATTCCAAAACCAAAGGATTGTCATTTTTGAAAAAATCAGCATTCCATTTTCCCTTCAAAGGAAAAGAACCCGACACTACTTCTTCTCTTGTCGGCTGAAAAACGTTTTCGAAACTTTCGTTTTCCTTAAATCTTTTTAACTTATTTTTACTTCCCACGATATTATTTAATGTTTTGGCAAAATTAACGAAATATACAAGACCGCGATTGTTTTTATCTTGCCGGTTGAAACTTAATTCCATTTAAAATGACTTTAAACGCCTTGGCTAAAAACATTTTGGTAGCTCCTTTGAATTGGGGATTGGGCCATGCCACGCGGTGCATTCCAATTATAATTGCCTTACAGGAAAATGGATACACGCCTATTTTGGCTTCCGATGGAGAAGCTTTAGCCTTACTGCAAAAGGAATTTCCGCATCTGAAATCACTGGAACTGCCATCGTATGAAATCGAATATGCGACGGATGGTGCCGACTTCAAATGGAAAATGCTGAAAAACATGCCGAAGATGATGGATGCCATTTTGAATGAAAAGAAAATCGTCAAGAAATGGGTCAAAGAATACGATTTGATTGGCATCATTTCCGATAACCGTTTGGGTGTTTTTAGCAAGAAAGTTTCTTCCGTTTTTATCACGCACCAATTGAATGTTTTGACCGGCAACACAACCTGGATTACCAGCAAATTGCACCAGCACATTATAAAAAAATACGACGAATGTTGGGTACCTGATTACGAAGAAGCACCGAATCTTACCGGTAAATTGGGTCATTTAAAAACGCCTTTGGCTCACATTCGATATATCGGACCGTTGAGCCGTTTTGAAAAAAAAGAACTCCCGATCAGTTACGATTTGATGGTGGTTCTTTCCGGGCCAGAGCCGCAACGAAGCATCTTGGAAAATCAATTGCGCGAAATGCTTTTTGATTATAAAGGAAAGGCCGTTTTCATTAGCGGGAAAATGGCATTGCAGCAATCGAAAATTGAAATTGAGAACGTTACCTATTATAATTTCATGACGTCTTCTCAATTGGAAAAAACGTTCAATGAAAGTAAAATCGTTCTTTGCCGTTCGGGCTATACCACAATAATGGATTTAGCGAAACTGGAGAAAAAAGCATTTTTTATTCCAACTCCCGGACAATACGAACAGGAATATTTAGCGAAACGGTTGAAGAAAAATGGACTCTTTCCGTTTGCGGAACAGGATGATTTTACGTTGGAAAATTTGGTGGAAATCGATTATTATAAAAATGTGGAATTAAAACGGCAGCCGATTCATTGGAAAAATCTATTTTGCCTTTTCGAGCGTAAAAGAGAATTCTGATCCTTTGCCAAATACACTTTCGACATAGATTTTTTCGTCATGCGCTTCGATGATGTGCTTGACAATCGACAACCCCAAGCCGGAACCGCCTTCGCTTCTCGCGCCACTTTTATCTACCCTGTAGAATCGTTCGAATAATCGGGAAATGTTTTGTTTTTCGATGCCTTCGCCGTTGTCGTTGATGCGGACGATGACTTTATTGTCTGTCAAACTTTCGATGCTAACTTCGGTCGAACCTTTTTCCTTTCCGTATTTAATGGAGTTGACAATCAGGTTAATCAGCACTTGCTCGATTTTTTCGCTGTCGCCCTGCACATAAATTGGTTTGCTGTATTTCATATCGAAAAGCAGCAGGATATCTTTTTTTGACGCTTCCATTTCTAAAAGATCGAACACATTCTGGATGAGTTTGACGATGTCGAATTTATTAATGTCGAGATTCAAATCCCCTATTTCGAGTTTCGTAATCATGTCTAAATCTTGCACAATATAGATAAGTCTTTCGACGCCTTTCTCGGCACGTTCGAGGTATTTCTTTCTGATAGATTTGTCACTCATTGCCCCATCGAGCAACGTCGAAAGATAGCCCTGAACAGTAAATAGCGGTGTTTTGAGTTCATGCGACACATTGCCCAGGAATTCACGGCGGTATTCTTCGCGGACTTTCAGCATCTCGATTTCGAGTTTCTTGTCGCTAGCAAATTTCTTTACTTCACGGGTTAACGTGGCCATATCGGTTGTAATCGGCTGGTTTCTGAAATTGGCGGAATCTAAAAGGGAAACATCGTCATAAATTTTCTTTACTCTGCGGTAGATAAAGTGTTCGACACGGTATTGCAATACATAAAATGAAAAAGCGGCAGTGGCAATAGCAAAGCAGAGGCAAAACCACAGTGAAAATTGAAAAAAATAATAGGTGAGCACTGCTACGAATCCTGTGGAAAATAAGGTAATGTATAGCGCCGAAACGAGAGCGAAAGTGTATGTTTTTTTAAAAATGATTGCCATTTTATACTTCAAACTTATAGCCGACGCCTTTGATTGTTTTGAAGAAATCGTCGCCTATTTTTTCTCTTAATTTACGAATATGAACATCGATGGTGCGCCCGCCGACAATGACTTCATTGCCCCAGACTTTGTCGAGAATCTCTTCTCTTTTAAATACTTTCCCGGGTTTGGATGCTAAAAGGTAAAACAATTCGAATTCTTTGCGAGGCAACACAATTTCTTTACCTTCCTTAATGATCTTATATTCTTCCCGATTGATTTCGATGCCGCCGACATTTAAAGTTTCGGAACCTTTGCCCTCATCATCTTTCAAACGGCGAAGCAATGCCTTTACTTTGCTGACGAGCAATTTGGGTTTGATTGGTTTGGTGATATAATCGTCTGCTCCGGCGTCAAAACCCGCTACCTGTGAGTAATCTTCACTTCGTGCCGTCAGGAATGTAATGATGACATGACTCAATTCGGGAATTTTTCGGATGTTTTCGCACGCTTCCATGCCGTCCATTTCGGGCATCATGACATCCATGATGATCAGGTGCGGCACTTCTTTTTTGGCTTTTGTGATGGCTTCCTTTCCATTCACTGCAGTGAAAATCTGATAGCCTTCCTGAGACAGGTTGTATCCTACAATCTCGAGGATATCCTGCTCGTCATCTACTAATAAAATCTTGATGTCTTTTTTTTTCATAATGGCAACAATTGATCTATCGTATTAAAATCCATTAAATGGTTTAGAGGCGATCCATTTCGATTGTAAATGTAAAGATAAAAGAATATGCGAAATGGCAGTTAACCGTAATTTAATATGTTAACAATTCGGTAATCTTTAGCATACCAAATGGTAACAACCGAGTAACACGAACTTTACAAGATGGCCGTTACTTTGCACCAAAATTTAACATAGACAACATGAAATTCAAATTTTTATATCTCTTTCTTTTTATAATTTCTTTCGCATCAGCCCAAACCAAAGGGACTATCACGGGTGTTCTACGAGATAAAGATGCTGGAAATGCGACACTGCCTTTCGCAAATGTGGCCATCAAAGGAACATCGACTGGAGCCAGCACCGATGAAAACGGAGTATATACTTTGGCCGTTGCTGCCGGAAATTACACGATTGTTTTTAGTTTCTTGGGCTACGAAAATGTGGAAGCTCCCGTAACCGTAGTGGCCGGAGAAACCATCACCATCAACAAAACCCTAGGATCGGGAAGTTATAAATTGGAAGATGTTGTGGTAAAAGCTACAGGCGGAAGAGAAAAAGAAACCGCGCTTTTATTAGATCAAAAGAAAGCCGTTGAAATTAAACAAAGCATCGGGGCGCAGGAAATGGCCCGTAAAGGCGTCAGCGACGTAGAAGAAGGCCTGACCAAAATTACCGGAATCACCAAAGTGGGTTCGAGAGGTTTGTTTGTCCGAGGGTTAGAAGACCGATATAATAATTTATTAATCAATGATTTGGCGGCTCCGACGAATAATCCGTTTAAAAAAATCATTCCACTCGATTTATTTCCAACCGATATCGTCAGTGTTATCGAAGTTTATAAAACTTTCAACCCAAATATTTACGGGGATTTTGCCGGAGGAACTTTTAACATTCAAACATCAAGAGC
>JBBRXW010000023.1:0-12955 GCA_038238295.1 Flavobacteriales bacterium
TTCCTCTCCAGTTTTTTCATATCAACGCTGAATGTCGATGCCATTAGGGTCCGATTAGAAGCCGTAGTTCCTGAATTTTTGGTGCCGCGGGTTCAGAGCTATACAAGCGATGAATACATCGAAGCAGTAACCGAACTCAATGCGACCGCCAATTGGTATATCAATTATTACAATATTTGTATCGGCTGGTTCCTATTGTTTCTGTTTACGATCATCTATTTTTCCAAAAGGAATTTAAAATCTCATTCCCAATCTTTTTCCAATCTGTTTGGTTTCTCCTTGTTGTTATTGTCGGTAGGGAACATCACATCGCTCTTGCCATCGGGAGGTCGTTACTCATTGATCGCGCAACTTTTTGGAATGGCATTGGTGTTCTTATTCTACGTTTTCTGTGAAGATTCTTTGTTTAAGAAACGGATGAGTTTGTTTTCACCGATGCTGATTTTCTTCATCATTATTTCAATACGGATTTCTTTCGATACCGTGACTTTTATGACCGTTCTGACCAACCCGTTACTGGCATTGGTAATCGATCTGCCCATTCCTTTAATAGATGCGATTAAATAATTGTAATGAATAAAAACCAGCTGCTGCAATCCTTAAAATCCTATCTTTCTGCCTCCAAAATCAATCGGGCAGGCAAAAGTGTGAAAGGGAAACTGGTCATTATAGAATCGGATGATTGGGGTGCCATCAGAACTCCTTCTGCCGAAGCGGTAAAGGCTTTTCATGACAAAGGGCTCGATATTGCTAAAGGCAGTTATAAAGCGGACGCACTCGAATCTCAGGATGATTTGGAATTGCTTTTCAATATTCTTCATAAATACAAAGACAGCAACGGACAACCTGCAAAAATTACCGCCAATGCCATTATGGGAAACCCAGATTTTGAGAAGATTAAAGCGTCGGATTATACCGAATTTCATTATGAAAAATTTACCGATACGTTCAAAAAATATCCGAAGCATGCTAACAACCTAAAATTGTGGATGCAGGGAAAAACGGAGCAGGTATTTCAACCGCAGTTTCATGGCCGCGAACACCTGAATTATAAAAGATGGCTGCGGGTTTTGCAGCAAAAAAACGAAGCAGCACTTTTCTGTTTCGATTGGGGCGCGACGTATTCCGGAAAAGGCGATTACAGTTTTATGGAGGCATATGATTGGGACACACCGCTGGATATTCCGGAACAAAAAATGGTTATCGAAGATGGGTTACAGATTTTTAACGAGACTTTCGGTGAAATCTCCAAATCGTTTATTGCGCCGTGTTACAATTGGGATTCGGCAATCGAGGAAGTGTTGAAAAGTAACGGCGTCGAATGGATACAGGGAATACAATCGCAACTGATGCCCACAGGAACCTTCGATACTTATAGCCGTTTGAAGCATTCGTTTGCGGAAACCAATGCATTGGGACTGCGGTACAATGTCCGCAATTGCGTTTTCGAACCTTCTCTAAATCCAAACCGGGATTGGGTCAACAGTTGCATGGCGCAGATTTCAAGTGCTTTTCATTGGAATAAACCTGCCGTAATTTGCTCGCATCGGATAAATTATGTAGGGTATATCGATGAAAAAAACCGCGACAGAGGATTGAAAGACCTTACTCTATTGTTGCAATCTATTGTAAAAAAATGGCCTGAAGTGCAGTTCATTTCAACCGATCAATTGTCCCAATTCACCACCTGAAAATTATTTAAAACTCAATTACTACTCAAAATATTTTTAATTTTATTGTATGAAATCTTTTTCACAGCTTAAAAAAAATCTCAAAAACGATTTTAGCGAATTAAAATCAATCAAAGTTGCTGTTCTTGGAGATACGGCGACGCAATTTCTGGCGCAGGCAATCCGTGGAATGGGATTCGAAAAAGCACTCGATCTTCAGATTTGGGAAGCCGATTTCAATCAGATTGAGCGGCAGGTTTTTGATCCAAGTTCAGAATTATATGAATTCAATCCCGAACTGGTCATCGTTTTCCAATCGTCGCACAAGCTGCTCGGAAAATACAATAAAACCAAACCTCAAATGCATAGTTTGTTGGCCGAAAATGAACTCGAAATGATTGCCAACCTGCATTCTAACCTGACGTCGAATCTGAATGCGAAAATCATCTATTACAATTATACTGAGATTGATGATGCGGTTTTCGGGAATTACGCGAACTCCATTGAGTCTTCCTTTTTATATCAATTGCGGAAGCTCAATTTCGAGTTGATGAATTTTGCCGGCAGGAATACCAATTTGTTTCTATGCGACATTTCGTCTATTCATAATAATGTTGGTAAACTCAACTTCTTTCAGCCTTCGGTGTATATCAATACTGAAATGGTTTTGAATATTGATGTACTTCCATTAATAGCAGAAAAAACGGTCGCTATTATCAGCGCGCTCAACGGAAAATTTAAAAAATGTGTAATCCTCGATTTGGATAACACGACCTGGGGCGGCATCATCGGTGACGACGGTTTGGAGAATATCCAAATAGGAAGTCTAGGAATCGGGAAAGCCTTCTCTGAATTTCAATATTGGGTGAAGAAGCTTAAAAATAGAGGAATCATTGTCGCGGTCTGTAGTAAAAATACCGAATCAGTCGCACGGGAACCGTTCGAAAAACATCCCGATATGGTGTTGCGAATTGATGACATCGCAGTCTTTGTGGCCAATTGGGAAAATAAAGCCGATAACATCCGCACCATTCAAAGCATTCTGAATATTGGTTTCGATTCGATGGTATTTCTAGACGACAATCCTTTTGAAAGAAATATGGTTCGCGAAAATCTGCCGGAAGTTTGCGTTCCCGAATTGCCTGAAGATCCGGCAGATTACCTCGAATATCTTTATCCGCTGCATCTTTTTGAAACCGTTTCTTTCTCGAATGAAGACACCGAAAGAACAAAATTATATCAGATTGAAGCGAAGCGAAATAGCGTGCAGCAAAAGTTCGCTAATGAAGACGACTTCCTGCAAAACCTCGATATGCTTTCGTTGGTAGAGCCGTTCAATAAATTCAATACACCACGTGTTTCGCAGCTATCACAGCGTTCGAACCAATTCAACTTGAGAACGGTTCGTTATGCTGATACCGATATCGAAAGGCTTGCAAATGATCCGAATTTCCTCACTTTTGCATTTACTTTGGAGGATAAATTTGGTGACAATGGTTTGATTTGCGTCAACATTCTACAAAAAGAAAATTCGGATGTGTTATTCATCGACACTTGGTTTATGAGTTGCCGTGTATTGAAAAGAGGAATGGAAAATTTTGTATTGAATACACTAGTTGAAACTGCCAAAGAAAACGGCTACAAAACATTGAAAGCAGAATACATTCCAACCCAAAAAAACGATATGGTCAAAGACCATTACCTCAATTTAGGATTTACAGAAAGCAACAATTATTGGGAATTGGATGTGAACACCTATGAAAACAAGAAAAACTTTATCAATAGAAAATAAAAAATTATGGAAAGAAGTGAAATTTTAAAACAGATCAATGCCATTTTTGTGGATACTTTAGACAATGACGATGTAGTGATCGATGAGTCGACTACTGCCGGAGATGTTGATGAATGGGATTCTTTGACGCATATCCAATTGGTGGTAGCAATCGAAAAAAACTTCAAAATCCGCTTTACTTCGAAAGAAATTCAAAGTTGGAATGATGTCGGTGAAATGATGAACTGCATTCAGGAAAAAGGAGTATAATGTTTACTGTTGGCGATCAGTTTGAAGAAAAATTTGTTGTTTCAGAAGCAACATACAATGGATTTGTAGCTATTTTCAAAGATGAAAATCCGTTGCATACCAACACCGAATTTGCAGTAAACAAAGGCTTTCAGGGCAAAGTGATGCACGGCAATATCCTCAATGGATTCCTGTCGTACTTCATCGGAGAATGCTTGCCGACCAAAGATGTCATCATACATTTGCAGGAAATTCAATTTAAGAATGCTGTTTATCTCAATGATGTTTTAGACTTTAAAGCGGAAATCATTGGGTTTTACGAATCGGTCAATGCCGTCGAATTCAAATTCACGTTCAAAAGAGAAAACACCGTAATGGCGAAAGGCAAAATTCAAATCGGAATACTATTATGAAGATACTTATTACAGGCGGTGCTTCCGGATTGGGCGAAGCAATTACGCGGTTGTTGGCGAAAGATGAAAAAACAACCGTCTATTTTACGTATGCAAATTCGCAAGCAAAAGCGATGAAATTGCAGCAAGAGTTCAAAAACACAGTGGGCATCAAATGCGATTTTAAAAACCCAACGGAACTCGAATGGTTTAAAAATAAAATCGAAGGCTTGGAGATCGATGTGTTAGTCAATAATGCGTACCACGGAGAGGCGATAAAAACGTATTTCCATAAAATTCCAGAAGCTGATTTTGCGACTGAATTTATGGATAATGTCCTTCCAATCATTGGAATTACACAATCGGTATTGACAGATTTCAGAAAGCGTAAACAAGGAAAAATCATTACAATCTTAACTTCTTTCTTGGTTAATACGCCGCCAATCGGAGCTTCGAGTTATGTGGCGTGCAAAGCGTATTTAGGTTCATTAGTAAAATCCTGGGCGACCGAAAATGCCAAGTTCAATATTACTTCGAATGCCGTTTCGCCCTCGTTTATGCAAACCGGATTGACTGCCGATGTCGATGAAAGAATCATCGAGCAAATGAATGCCGGACATCCGCTCAAAAAATTGCTTTCCACCGAAGAGGTTGCCGAAACGGTTCTTTTTCTGACTAAAGCCACGTCACACATGAATGGGATTGATATCCTATTGAATGCTGCGATGGATATCAAATAAATATTCTTTATGATTTTTAATTCCTTAACGTTCCTTGCCTTTTTCCTGATTTTCTTTGGCCTGTATTGGTTGGTATTTAATAAGAAAACCACGGCACAAAATGCGTTAATCCTATTGGCAAGCTATGTGTTTTATGGCTGGTCGGACTGGCGGTTTTTATCGTTATTGGTTGGAGTTTCTGCATTGAACTTTTATCTAGGCCTTAAAATCAGTACAACGAATTCGGAACGATGGAAGAAAATTTACCTCAATATCGGATTGATTCAGGGAATTGCCGGATTGGCATATTTTAAATATTTTAATTTTTTCATCACCTCTTTCAAGCAATCGCTTTCCGCTTTTGGATTGCATCCTAACATTCATACGCTGAATATTATTGTTCCTTTGGGAATCAGTTTTTTTACCTTCAGAACGATCAGTTACTTGCTCGATGTTGAAAAAGGCAAAATCGAAGCGTCGACAAACGCGCTCATTTTCTTTAATTATGTATCCTTTTTTCCATCGTTATTGTCCGGACCAATCGATAAGGCAAAGATGTTTATTCCACAATTGGAAAACCAGCGAACCTTTGATTATAGCCAAGCCAGAGATGGCATGCAACAAATCCTTTGGGGACTTTTCAAGAAGGTGGTTATTGCCAATAATTGCGCGGTGCTGACCAATGAAATCTTCGACAATTATACGCATCTTCCTGCTAGTACACTTTTACTAGGTGCATTTTTCTATACGATTCAGATTTACGCTGATTTTTCAGGATATTCCGATATGGCGATTGGTATCGCACGATTGCTGGGCTTTTCGATTACAAGAAATTTCGAATACCCTTTCTTTGCGCAGAACATTGCTGATTTCTGGAGAAGATGGCATATGTCGCTGACATCTTGGTTGACAGAATATGTATTCACGCCTTTGAGTATCTCGTTTCGTGATTATGACAAACTGGGATTGATTCTCGCGATAGTAATCAATTTTACGATTTGTGGCATCTGGCACGGCGCCAATTGGACATACGTTTTATTCGGCTTCCTTCATGGTTGTTATTTCATTCCATTGATTCTGAACGGCACGATGAATAAAAAGAAAGTCATCAAAAGCGACAGGATGTTTCCGACATTAGTCGAGTTGGGCAAAATCCTGATGACTTTTTTTGTGGTGATGCTGACCTTCGTGATTTTCCGCTCGGAATCGGTTGTCAAAGCATTTGATTATTTGAGACTGTTGTTTTCACCTTCCCTCGTAAAACTTCCGGTAATCGATTTTGTTTCGGTGGCGATTTGTCTGCTTTTTATCCTATTCATGGTTGTCATCGAATGGCTACAACGGGACCAGCAACACGGACTGGCATTAAAGAGCAGTTACAAACCCCGATGGGCGATCTATTTTTTATTGTTATTCGGTCTTTTATTTTTTGGCCTTTTCAGCGATAATCAATTTATATATTTTCAATTTTAATAGCCATGAAGAAATTTATTCAAAGATGTTTGGCAGCACTGGCGATAGTCATTATTATCAATGCCATTGCGTTGGTGGTATTGCTTTATTTAAGTCCAAGCTTTAAAAAAGTCAATGAAAGTTCCGGCTTTAAAAATAAAAATTACGAGCTGTTGGTTTTCGGAAACAGTCTCGCCATGGATGGTGTTGATACGGAATATCTAACCAAAAGAGGATTCAATAGTTATAATTTCGCCATTGGGGGCTGCCATATTTCTTCGTGCGTGATTCAATTAGATCATTATTTAAAAAACAACAAGAAACCCAAAGCTATTCTGCTGGTTTTATCCTCAGCAACAGGGCGTTCGTTCTTGAATAAAGTAACCTTTGTCAATCCAGAAATCGAATTTTTCTTTCATCCGACTTTTGAAAATTCAGTATTGAATCCACCCGCTGTAAAATTCAGATGGCTATTCGCTGAACTGATAAAAATTATCGTCTCTAAAGACCACCGACATTCGACTGTGGTTCAGGGCCAATGGCGTTCTCCGAAAGTAATTCCCGATGTTTCGGTTTATAAAAACACCAGCAATACTATTTTCAACTATAAAGACCCATACCTGTCGCAGCTTGTTGAGCGCTGTGATCGCGAAGGAATAAAGGTAATTGTTACCGAGTATCCGGCTGCGAATGATCTTAGAAACCGCTTTCCGTATGTTTATGAAGTTAACACATTGAACGGCAGAAAAATGAAAGTCTACAATCTGAATAATTACGATGTCTCCTCTGAATTTATTGATTCCGAAAAAGACTGGTTGGCTCCGAATCATATGAATAAAAATGGTGCGGTGAAAATTACCGACTATTTGGTCGAACATTGCCTTAAAGAGGAATTTAAAAATCTAGCTTCAAATACGAAACAACAATGATACAAGTTGGATTTACTGGAGATTTTTGCCCGTGGCTTCGCATAGAAGACGAATTTAAAAAAGAGAATTGGAAACCTTTATTTGATTCGGTTCGCCCTTTCTTTCATCAAAATGATTTGAATGTATTGGATCTCGAATGCCCATTAACGACGAGCACTTCCGGGATCAATAAAACAGGACCGCACATCAAGGCGCATCCGGAAACCGTTGCGATTCTCACGGATTTGAATTGTAAATTAGTCGCTACGGCGAACAATCATTTCAAAGATTACGGCTGGGAAGGCATGCAGGAAACGTACACGGCATTACAAAAAAATAAAATTGAATGGTTCGGAAGTGGTGCCAATTTCAATGAAGCCTCCAAAACATTTTATTGGAAGAAAGAGGACACGACCATCGCATTCATCAATGTGGCCGAAAACGAGTGGACGACTACTTTTGGCGATGACCCCGGTTGCCATCCAATCGATTTGCCGAATGTATTTAATCAGATTCAGGAAGCGAAAAAGACCGCTGATTTTATTGTTGTTATTGCGCATGGCGGCCACGAACATTATGAATTGCCGAGTCCAAGGATGAAAAAATGGTATCGCTTTTTCGTAGATGCCGGTGCCAGTGCTGTTATCGCGCATCATACGCATATTATTTCAGGATACGAAACCTATAAGGAAGCACCCATTTTTTATAGTTTGGGGAATTTTTGTTTCGATTGGAAAGGCTTACGAAACTTACCCTGGAACAAAGGAATGATCGTTCGGCTCCAGTTTGAAAAAGGACAACCGGTAACTTCTCAAATGGAATTCGTTTCGCACAACAGCGATGAAACAGGTGTTTTTTTATTCCATGAAAAGGAGAAAAATGACCTGCTGCTTCATCTCGAAAAGCTCAATGGTATTATTGCCGACGACCAAAAATTACAACAAGAATTCGATAAATACGTCCTGACTTGGAAACCAGTAATGAATACTTGGTTTCAACCGTATAAAGGAAAAATCATGGCGGGATTATACAAACGAGGCTTACTGCCTTCAATTATTACTAAAAGAAAAAAAATGCTATTCACGAACCTGATTCGATGTGAAGCGCACCGCGATATAGTCATCAATACGATTAACCCCAATAAATAATATGTGCGGATTTACAGGCTATTTTAATTTCGATTTCCGCCGCGAAACCAGTACGCAAGTGATTCGCGAGATGATTGCTATACAGAAGCACCGCGGCCCGGACGACTCTGGAATTGTCGGCATCAATACCCGTGAGAAAACCTATGAGGTCGCTTCGATACAAGAAGATACCACTTTCCAAAATGCCAATGATTTGATTTTTGGATTCAATCGCTTGAGCATTTTAGACCTGTCGCCAATGGGCCATCAGCCGATGATTAGCCCGGATGAAAACGTGATTTTGATAATGAATGGTGAAATCTACAACGCCTTCGATTTTAAAGAAGAACTGATTCAAAAAGGATACACGTTTAAGAGTACTTCCGACACCGAAATCGTCCTATATCTTTATCAGGAATACGGTATGGATAAAATGGTCAAACTGCTCAATGGGATGTTCGCATTGGCGATTTATGATTTAAGATTAAATACCCTGTTTCTGGCAAGAGACCGATTTGGAATCAAGCCGTTATATATCTTGAAAGAACAAGGCAGATTGGCGTTTGCCTCTGAAATGAAAAGCTTCAAGCCATTGCCGGGATTCCGTTTTGAACCCGATTTCAATAACATGGATGAGTTTTTATTGTTTCGAAATGTCATCAATAACACTCTGTTTCAAAATATCACCAATTGTGTTCCGGGAACCTATCTCAGCATTTCAGATGGTATCATCCAATCGCATGTGTTTTACGAATTAAATGACGAAGGAAACCAACCCATTGCACCAATTCAGGCGCAGGAAGTTTTAGAAAAGGCGTTGCAAAAAAGCGTTGCGTCCCAAATGATTAGTGATGTTAAATTGGGCTGCCAACTTTCCGGTGGTGTCGATTCTTCTCTGGTGAGTTATTATGCGGCGAAAGCTTTGGAAGAAGGAAATCTAGAAACGATCTCCATCATTTTTAAAGACGAGCGTTTCTCCGAAGAAAAATATATTGATATGGTCGCCGAAAAATTGTCATTGCAGGCGCATAAATACGAAATGGAAGCAGCGTATTATTTTAATGTTTTGGAAAAAGCAATCTGGCATTTTGAGCATCCGCTTAATCATCCGAATACGATTGGGATTTATCTGTTGAGTCAGGAAGCCAAAAAACATGTCACCGTTTTATTGAGCGGTGAAGGTGCCGACGAAGCATTGGCCGGGTATAGCCGCTTTATCCGTGCGACTCAATTTCCTTATTTCAAAAGAATGTTTTGGGGCGCTTTAAAAAAGAACGTCAAAAATGCAAGAGAATTTTTTAGCTATTATTTCCATCCCGACAAACGAATGATTATGGAATCCGCTTTCGGAAGCTTGGCAACAGCACGTTCGCTGAAACCGGATTTTAAATTGAACGCTGCGATTCGCGACCGGATTCAAATGATGAAAAAATTAAAAGGCGACACGATTTTAAAACAAAGAAAATACGAATTATTGACCTATTTGCCGGACTTGTTGATGCGGCAGGATAAGATGTCGATGGCGCATTGTATCGAAAACCGCGTGCCATTTTTAGATAATGAAATGGTCAGTGCCTCACTCAATATTCCCGGAGATTTATTGGTAGGGAAACGCAAAAATAAAGATGAAGCCAAGATTGTTTTGAAAGATATCTGCGCTTCTAAATTTGGAGAATCGTTTGCGTATCGGGAAAAAATGGGATTCGGGATTCCATTGCGCTCGTTTATGTCATCGAATGTATTTCAAGAAAAGTGGAAAAACCAAGTGGAACCTGGAATCAAAAAAAGAGGTGTTTTCGAATGGAACGAATTATCCAATTGGGTCAACAACATCTCCAAAGCCACGCCTGACCAACTCGATGCGATATGGCTGATGCTAGGTTTCGAGCTTTGGGCACAACAATATTTAGATTAATATGATTGCCATACACAACAATAACAGTCCCGTTTTATTTCATTACAGATGGTTGGATTACTGTCAAAAAAATAACATTGCCTACAAATTAGTCGATTGTTATTCAACCGATATCATCGAAGAACTCAAAGGCTGTTCTTCGTTGATGTGGCATTACCATCAGGCGAATCCCGCAGATATCGTGATGGCGAAATCGCTGCTTTTTTCATTAGAGCAAAGCGGCATGAATGTCTTTCCAAATTTTAACACCGGTTGGCATTTTGATGATAAAGTCGGACAAAAGTATTTGTTGGAAGCCTTACAAATTGACATCGTCGCTACCTATGTTTTTTATGAAAAGAAAACTGCCCTCGAATGGATTGCTAAAACGACTTTTCCAAAAGTGTTCAAACTCAGAGGTGGCGCAGGCTCGCAAAATGTGCAGTTAGTAAAAAGTGCTGTTGCCGCGAAGAAGTTGGCAAACAAAGCTTTCGGAAAAGGCTTTCCTGCCTATGATGGTTGGGAAAGTGCCAAAGAAAGAATTCGTAAATGGCGTTTGGGAAAAACGACTGCTTTCGATGTGCTGAAAGGATTCGTTCGTTTGGCAAAACCACCACGGTACGCAAGTGTTATCGGGAATGAAATGGATTATATGTATTTCCAGGAATTCATCGCCAATAATGATTCCGACATCCGGATTGTGGTCATAGACGGTAAAGCTTTTGGACTGAAACGAATGAACCGTGAAAATGATTTCAGGGCTTCTGGAAGTGGCTTTATTTTATACGACAGAGCGTTAATCGATGAGTGCTTCGTGAAGATGTCTTTTGAAGTCAATAAAAAACTAAACGCCCAATGCATTGCCTACGATTATGTGTTGGATGAAAATAAGAATCCATTATTGATTGAAATCAGCTACGGATTCGCTAATGCCGGCTACGATGATTGTCCAGGGTATTGGGATGAACAACTGAACTGGCATGAAGGCAAATTCAATCCGTACGGATGGATGATCGAATTGATGCTAAAAACCTCAAAATAACATGAAGATTTTAATTATAGGTTGCAAAGGATTTATCGGGTTTCATGTGTTCGAGTATTTCAAAAAACAAAATTTTGAAGTGCTCGGTTGCGATGTCGTCACCGATTACGTCAGTCAGGATTACATTCAGATTGATGCGACGAATTCCGATTACCATACCATTTTTGAAAATAATATATTTGATATTTGTATCAATTGTTCGGGAGCTGCGAGTGTGCCGCTTTCGCTTCAGTTTCCTTTGAAAGATTTTAGTTTGAATACCTTGAATGTGTTCAAAATCCTCGAAGCGATTAAAACCTACCAGCCCAATTGCAAATTCATCAACCTTTCGAGTGCCGCTGTGTATGGAAATCCGGAAAGTTTGCCGATTAACGAAAATGCGAAACTGCATCCGTTGTCACCGTATGGAATCCATAAGATGCAGGCGGAGGAAATTTGCAAAGAATTTCATACCTATTACGGCATTGCGACCTGTTCACTCCGTATTTTTTCGGCTTATGGCGAAGGTTTGAAAAAACAACTTTTCTGGGATTTGTATCAAAAGTTTTTGAATAATGATTCGATCGAATTATACGGTACCGGAAACGAATCGCGTGATTTTATTCATGTTGATGATATTGTCAGTGCGATTCATCATGTGATTGAAAAAGCAGCATTTTCCGGTTCAACCATCAATATTGCGAACGGAGAAGAATTTACGATTCAGTTGGTAGCGGATTTGTTCCATAAAAATTTCGGTGACACCAAAACGATTCGATTCAATAATCAAGTAAAGCAAGGCGATCCGCTCAATTGGAAAGCAGATATTTCGAAGTTGCAATCGTTGGGTTATTCACAGAAAGTAGGCATCGAAAACGGCATTCAACGCTACATCGATTGGATCAAAGCACTATAATTGATGCAGAAAAATACTTCCGGTAAAGACATTTGTTTTGTAATTCATTCGCTGCAAGCCGGTGGAATGGAACGCGTGATGTCGGAATTGCTTCATTTTTTTGCTGCTAAAAAAGAGTATGTTGTTCATTTGGTGTTGTACGGAATCAAGCGCGATGTGTTTTATGAAATTCCAACTAACATTCATATTCATCGACCGACCTTCGAATTTGACAATTCCCGTCGAGTACAATCAACAATAAAAACGCATTTCTTTCTTAGGAAAAAAATTCAGGAAATCAAGCCAGTTTCAGTATTGTCCTTTGGCGAACGCTGGAATAGTATGGTTTTGCTAGCATTGTTGGGAACGAAAATCCCGGTCTATGTTTCCGATCGTGCCCAACCAGACAAAAGCTTAGGCAAAGTGCACAATGCGTTGCGCAAAGTTTTATATCCAAAGGCAAAAGGCGTCATTGTTCAGACTCAAAAAGCATTGGGCATTTACAAAAAGATGTATGCGCAGGATAATTTTAAAGTCATTGGAAATCCAATCCGTCCGATTGCACCACGGCAAGTTGCTAAAGAAAATGTAATTGTCATGGTCGGACGTTATATCAAATCGAAGCAACAAAATGTCCTGATAGAAATTTTTTCCCAACTCAACGCACCCGATTGGAAGCTGGTTTTAGTAGGGTATGACCATCTCAAACAAAAAAACCAATACCAGTGGGAAACGTTGGCGATAGATTTAAAAATAGCGGATCGTGTGATTTTCGCAGGCAAGCAAGAAGATGTCGAACAGTATTATTTATCGAGTAAAATCTTCGCATTTTCATCCGCCTCTGAAGGTTTCCCAAA
>JBBRXW010000024.1:0-12760 GCA_038238295.1 Flavobacteriales bacterium
AACCAACTAAAGGGCCGGATTCTTCGTGAGATGGAATCACCAGCACATCAATTTGATTAAAGAAAGTAGCAATCTGATCTAACGGAAATGGTTCGATATATTTGAAATTTTTATTGGCTGCGCTGTCGTTTAGAACGATTTCTTTCAGAGGGCCATCGCCCGCAATGAGGAATGGGAGTTGAGTTTTTTTGAAAAAATCAGCTATTTCAACAATGCCTTTCTCTTCACTTAAACGTCCCAAATAACCAAACCGTAATGGTGCATTTTTTTTATCGGTAAATCCAGCAATTGCTTTTCGAACAAAGCCGATTGATCGATAATCGAAAATGGCAATAGAATCTGTTTGTTGAGCCTGTTCGCATTCGAAAGAGAATGGTGGACAAAAAGAGTCACTTTTTTAAGGAACTCCTGCGAACTTTGCGGTATTTCGCGTATCGTTCCGGTGGTTCGCAACAATACGGGAATTGCATGCTGATGGCAATAACCGATAACTTCAGGCAGAAATTGTGAGCTCAGCTGCGTGCATAAAATTACGGCATCAACGTGTTGCAATTCCTTTAAGATAATTTTCAAATAGATGGCATTCAGATTGGAAATCCTTTTCATTACCGCATTATTGACATAGCCATAGGCTTTTTTATTGCCGCGATTGAACAATTTTGAAAAAAAACTTAGCCCTTTAATCGATAGGTTGTTATCGTAAAATATTTTAAAAACAGAATTCCATTTGACATCAGTTCCCTGAATAGCAAACGAATTTTCTGTCATGTAGCCGGTGGAAAGAATTTGTACATTATAGGTTTCTCTTAAAGCTTTCGCTATAAAATTGACTTCAACTTCCCGCCCGCCGAAGTCAGCGATCGGCCCGAAAATCAAAATGTTTTTTTTGGAAAGCATGGTCATGATACTACAATTTTTATGACAACAATGTCCTCAATAAAGTGAAGCAGGTTTTCAAATTTTGAGTGTAAAAGTTTTTACATTTCAATGCAATACCGAGGTATTTCTTTTTTTGAGAACCGTTCAATTGGCCGCGGTTTTTATTCAAGTAATGTAGGATGTGCATGATTAGAATGGCACCAATTTCCTCTTTCACGGAAGTGCTGAAAGAAGGAATTTTCATTTCGATCTGCAATTCGCCAATTCTTTTTTCGAGATAGACATTCGAATCGTAGGCAGCCGAAATACCGCCGCCATGCATGCGATACGCAGCCATGGTTTGATTGAGATAGCCCGCATTTCCTTTCGACAATAATTCGCAATACAATATAAAGTCGCCGTGGCTGTGGTCGCTCGGCACATAATTAAAGTTCCGGTATACGACGCTCGCAGTCGGAATAGTGGCAATCTGAAAGAAATCTTTAGCGTTTACTATTTCCTTTTCGACATTTTTCGGATAGACTTTTTCGGGAGCTGCATCGATAGTTGCGTTGTGGAAACAGAAGATACAGTCTTCCTTTTTCTCTAAAAAATCAACCTGCTTTTGAAGTTTGTTGGCGTCTGTCCAATAATCATCGCCTTCTAAAAGTGCAACATATTTCGCTCCGGTATCAAAACATTTCTGATACATCTGCCTACCATTGAAAGTGGCACCATAGTTTTTATCGTTTAGGAAAAGTTCAATCCTTTGCGGGTATTTTTTTTTAAGTTCTTGGCAGATTGCTCTCGTTGCATCTTTAGAAAAATCTTCTCCTATCAACAATTTATAATCGAAATTGGTTTTCTGCATCATCACCGATTCGATAGCTTGTTCGATATAGCGTTCCTGATTGTAGGTCACCATCCAGACAACAAGCTGTAGTTTTTCTTTACTTTCCATGTTTAAATTGACGAAAACGAACTCTTAAATCAGACTCTTAAAAAGATAATATTGAAGAGGTTGGGTTCGTTCGGAACTCCATATTTTTTATTTTCAACGAATCCGTTTTGTTTTAGGAATTCCAAGATTTTAGTGTAATTCGGGTCGAGGTCATTCAATTCAAAAATAATTCCTTTGAGGGTTTTATCCTGAAAGGTTTCAACTGCTCCATTCAAGAAAGGCATTTCCGAGCCATCGATATCAATTTTCAAATAATTCGGCACCGGATTCCCTTCGGCTATAAAGGCATCAATTGATCGGATTTCGATTTCCTGGTTTTCAACAAAATTAAAATCGAGGTCATTCCTGATTTCATCGTGCTTCACCACTTTCTGATGCCCGCCTTCCCAAGGTTGCCCAATATTTAAGATTGCTTTGCCATTTTTAGCTCCAACACCGGCATTGATGGCTTTCAAGCGATTTTCTGGAATAGTATTCAATGTGATATTCTGGCTAAAAACCAAATAATTTTTTTGTTCCGGTTCAAACGAAAACACTCGAATGCCTTTCATTGCTGCATAAATGGAGAATCGGCCTTCACAAGCTCCGAGATCATACATGATTTCGCCGGGATTCATCGTGTCGATGAAATCTAGGTTTTCCGTTTCGTAATTCATTCTGGCGCAAAGTTCGAGCGAACGCGTATAGGTCATTAATTTAAAATCGATGCCTCTAACATTCACGTCAGTATGTTTTAAATTTTCTAGCTGCATTATTCGTAAGTTTTGATAACATCTTCCCGTTTTGGAAAATCTTTAGTTAGTAGTTCTTCTAATGGTTTGTAAAGGTATGCGTGTGCGAATTTGCGATCAATGAAAGTGGGTTCGTCTAAATCATTGTACCGGAAATGACAGCTCCAGCGTGGTGCATCGGAACTATTCTCACCACTTTGATGAATTAAAAAAGAAGAGAAAATCAGCACGTCGCCAGCGTTCACTTCAACAGGGATAATGCTTTTATTTTCTTCCTCCGAGAGCGCTACCATTCCAAAACCGGTATCGATATGGTTGGTCCGCAATCCAAACAAATGGCTTTTAGGGATGATTTCGAGCGCACCTAAATCTTTATCAATATCGATTAATGGAACCCAAACGACAATCGCATTCAACGAACCTTGCATCGATCTCCAATCCTGATGAGCATCGACTTTATAAAATACTTTTTGTTTAGCCAATTTAGGATGATTGAAAAACAATACCGGGCGTGTACTGATATTCGGCGATTTAATTCCTAGTTCTGAAAGTTTTTCAATGATTTTGGCATTCAATGACAATTGATGCAGGCTTATTAAATGTTGGGCTTGTTTCCCGCAATTCATCAGACATTCGGCATCTTCTTCGAACAATCGATACAGTAACGAATTGAATTCTGTATCGCTCAAAGTTGACAAGGAAGCATTTTGTGATGCATAATTTTTTGCTATGAATTGTCTTAAAAAAATGCTTTTGGCATCCGACAATACTTTCGCAACATCCTCTTTTGGAAGAAAATCTTTGATATGTAGGAAACCATTTTTTTTATAAAAGTCGAGCGAATTTTCCATACTAATTTTGTTATTTTTTATTCCAAATTGCATAACCAAATCCTGTTTTTCCAAACCCATTTCCGTTATAAGCCATCATCAAGTGTTCTTTATTTTGAAAGACATAAGGATAGGAAATCATCTGCGAGTCCCAGCCTTCATTAGCAATATCTATTCCTGACAAGGCATCTTTGCGTTCCCAATAGACACCGTCGGAAGACTCTGCATACCCAATTCTATAGCTGTTTTCAACACGATCACGGTACTCACTTTTCTTTCTCCTTCCAAACCACATTTTATAGCTATTATCTTGCTTAATTACCGAAGCACTGACCAAACCTCCTTCATTTTCCTGCAATTCGATAGCGACTTTTCCGGTTTGCTTCCAGCGGATTCCGTCTGGAGATTCTGCATATTTAATGTTGTAAATCGGTTCGGGTTTTCCGTCCAAAATTTCCCATTTGATACAGGATAAATACCACATTTTAAAAATATTTTCATCGAACAAAACATACGAGGTTCCTGAAAAATAAGGTTCGATATGATTGATGGAAATAATCGGCCCTTCCGAAATTTTCGTAAATGTTTTCCCGTTGTCGTCGCTGATTGCGAGTCCAACCGCATTCTGAAACGGTACGGTTTGCCGCGTCGTCCAGCCGATATAATACAAGTATTTCTTTTCACCAACAGTAATAATGCAGGAAGGCATGATTCCGGAATCATCGAAAGAACCTAAATTTCCCAATTGAAATAGCGGCGTTGGACATTCAAATAGTATTTGTTCCGGGTGGTCTTTATCGACTTCAATATAACTAACATTGCTTTGTCCGAGTGAATTTCGGGTCGCGTAATAGATTCTGCAACGATCGGACAACACATCAACAACCGGCACTTGCGCATGGCTTTGATTCCATTCGAATTGCTGGTTGACATTGAAGATAAGCCCTTTCTTTTCCCACATAATTATAATTCCTTTGTCGATTTTTCGGATTTGATTCCAGGATTTCCTTTGTATAAACTCCACGGCTCCGTGTCTTTAATAATGCTTGCTGCCATCGCAACGAACGTTCCCTCCGCTAAGGTAATGCCGTCTCGAATCGTAGCGTTCACGCCTAATGTGCAATAATTTTCAACGGTGCAATGTCCCGATAAAACCACATGCGATGTAAACATGATGTGGTCTTTTATCACACTGTGATGGCCGATATGATTGCCACTCCACAACACTACATTGTTGCCGATTGTGGTAAAAGGCTGGATGGTATTGTCTTCAAGGATAAAACAATTGTCGCCGATCGGGTTACTAAAAAGCGTCGCCTTGCTGCTGATGTAACTGATGAGTTGATAGCCTTTTGCTTTGATGCTGTTGTAGACTTCTTCGCGAACACGATTCATCTTTTGTGGTGCCATTGGTGCAAAAAACTGATATTCGGCAGGTGGAAAATGGTTGGCTACTGTTTCAAAAGCCACGACGGGCAAACCGTGAAAAAGCCTGTTTTCAGGCAGGTATTTTTCATTCACGCAGAAAGCCACCACTTCATGTTCCGAATCATGGCTCAGGTAAAAATGCGCCAATTCCGCAAAATCCTGAATTCCAAAAATTATAATTTTCGCCATTCTTTATTTTTTAAAAACGTAAACGGTATATTCATACAAGCCATAATCGTTTCGGATAATGTGATTCCGGGTCAGGTTTTTACAGAGAAAATCGCTAAGCAAATCATAGGAAACATGAAATAAATCGTCGCGTTCCCAATCGACATTTTTCGACATGACATTGAATGCAAAACCTTTGTCACATTTTTGATAGATAATCGCCATCATCTTCGTAAAATAATCCCACATTTCTTCGAAGGAAAGATCCCTTTTTTCAGTAAAAACGCCATTCAAAACCATATAATCAAAATTAGGGACTGCGGCGCTGTTTTCTAAAATATCGACACAATAGAACGTATTTTCGAGGTATTTTTTTTCAGCGACCTCGACAAATTTAGCAGAGATATCCAAACCCGAATAGATGATATTCTGATACTTATTATTTTGAATAAATTCGAGAAGATGCGCGGTACCACAGCCAAAATCTAATAAAGTAACCGGGGCTTTAGTGCTGTCGTCAAACCGAATGACATCCAACATTACTTTATAACGGGTGTTGACATCTTCGATATTTGGCCAGTCGACACCCAAATGAGTATCGCCATGTTTTTCAAGGCATTCCTCGTAATGCTCGACAATCGTATTGTATTTTTTTTTCATACAATTAATTCGTATTGATTCAATAACCCTTCGATAATTTCCGGCGAATTGAACATCATCACATCGATAATGGAAAGCCACGGGACGAATTCGTTTTTGAATTGTGGGTATTCCATTTTTTTAGATTGGATAAAATGCAACTGAATATTATTTTCTAAAAAAACCTTTGCGTCGTATAATTCCTTTCCGCCGATGGCATTGACATAATCGGTGGTGTTTGTTTTTTTGCAAATTGCAATAATCTTCAGCTGTCCTTTCAATCCATGATTTTTTTCGATGGAAGAAGCGGTAAAGATTGCCGTAGCAATATTCAAATAATCACAAATCTTTCGCAAAGAATATTCGATAAATGTAGCTAAATTCTTTTCATCGTTTTGCAGGATGTCTTCGATTACTGGAAAAATCTCTGAAAAGAATGGCGCTCTTTTATACGAGAACGCAATGGTTTTTAATAGATTTTTGTTCCATTCCGACTGACTATCGATAGTGATTTCATTGATTAGTTTGTTCTGACTCATGTCCTTTAAACCAATGCTAAACAAGTTCGGTTGTCCATTTACAAGGATACTATTCCTGTTGATCCATCCTTTTTTAATGTAATTTACATCGTCGAAAATGACAAATTGATCGACCGACTTGATGAGTTGGAAATACCCAATATACGGCAGAAAGTACGGCTGCATTATCGCTGTTTTCATCAGAGATTTCCATTGATTATGGAAGTGATTTTTTCCAGGCTTGCCAAATCTAATCCAACATATAAAGGCAAACACAACACTCTCGATGCGATGCTTTCGGCGATTGGCATTGGACTTCCTTTGCAGAATTCAATGGTATTTAAAGCTGGATAAAAATAACGTCTCGGGATAATTTCATTTGCATTCAATGCTTTCTCAACCTGCAACAATTGCTTTTCACTTTCGAAAATTACAGGAAAATAACTATAATTCCATTCTGTATTTTCCCTAATTTTTAACGCTTTCAATTTTGAAAAATCGAGCTGTTCTAAATAAAAATCAACCACTTTTTTTCGTTCCTCGAGAATCTGTTGCATATACGGAAGTACTGCTAGTCCCATCGCTGCTTGCAACTCCGAGATTTTACCATTAATTCCTAAACCATGAAAAGCCAAGGGTCCGTTGTGTCCGAAATTATGGCTATAGAACAGTTGTTTGTTGAGTTGTTCGTCTTTGCAAAACAACGCACCACCTTCAGCAGTATGAAATAATTTAGTTGCATGGAAACTGCAGGTGCTGACATCGCCGAAATTAAAAATCGACTCATTTTGATAGTTTACTCCAAAACAATGCGCGGCATCGTAGAGAACTTTTAGGTGGTGTTTTTTGGCAATCGCTTCAATCGCTTCGACATGGCATGGATTTCCAAAAACGTGCGTCGCAAGGATAGCTGTAGTTTTATCGGTAATTGCCGCTTCAATCTTGGTCTCATCAATTGATAAAAACTCCGGATGAATATCGACAAAAACGGGCGTGCAATTCTCCCAAACAATGGCAGAAGTAGTTGCGACATAGGAAAAAGGAGTGGTAATAATTTCTCCTTTTTTCCCGAATAATTTTAATGCAATTTGCAACGGAATCGTTCCGTTACTGGTGATAATACAATTTTGAACAGTCAGATATTTTTTGATTTTATCTTCGAGTTCAACAACTAATTCGCCTCTATTGGTAAGCCATTCATTATCCCAAGCACGTTGCACCTGCTGATGGTATTCCTCAATCGGAGGTAAAAAAGTTTTAGTTACTGTAATCATGTTTTGATAACTTGTGCGTCGATCAATCCGCCTTTTTTGACGAAAACCAATTCTACCAACCATAAAACCTGAGTTTCAAATGGGCGGTTCAGATCGGTAATTTCAAATAATCGATAACCATTTTGATCCATATAATTGATAAGGTTCAAAAAACTATTGTTAAAGAACTTATTGACAACGCCTGCTTCCACCATAAAGACTTCTGTCTTGCCAAAGAAGTTACTGGCTCCTTTCAGTACTTCTATGTCTAAACCTTCGGCATCGATTTTAATAATATCTGGAACTGGCAAACCGCTTTCCGCGATAAGATTATTTAAGGTTACGACCGGAATTTCGATTTGCTCGAAACCGAGTTTTTTGGCTTCTTCAGCAGTATATCGAAACGAGGAACTATCATCACGGTCTAATATGGTAAACTGAAATGAGCCTTCTTTTTCACCGGCGCCAACCGGATGAAAATGCACTTTAGGATTGTTATCCAAAATGTCCATGAATGATTTTTTCAACCAATGCTGAGGCTCCAACAATGTATAATGTGCGTCGGGAAAATGCTTTAATGCTTCTCGAGTCCATGTGCCGTGATTGGCTCCAACATCAACAATGTGTTTCGGATGGAAATCGAATTTTTTGAGCGTATTATAAAAATTAAACAACAGAAATTTCTGGCTGTTGGCACTCACTTCACCGGTATTACCTACCCTGCTGATTCGATATCCTAATCGGTTCGTAACTTTTTTAAGGAACTTTTTCATTATTATCTATTTATTGTCCAATCAAATTTTGGTTTAATAAAACCGGGTTCTCTTCCCATCCACGATCCAACCGGTCTTTCCCCTTCTTGAATATTGAATGCCATGATATCTTTTTCAGCGAACATTGCTGTTTTCGAATTTTCGATAACATAGAAAGAAAGATAATACGATCCAATATTTAAAAATCCTTCCGGGAAAGTGCATTTTATGCTATTGGTGCCCAGTTCTAATTTTATATTGCTGTTAGCGTGTGAAAACGTAAATAAGGTTTCCCCGATGTCGTTGTGCAACACCAACGTAATGTGCAGGTTTTTGCTTTTATCTTTTAATGTAAAAAGCACATTGAGTTCAATTTTTTGGTACTCGTCTAAGACATCATCGGAAGTTCTTCCGACCGGATTGAGGCTGATTTCGTGCAAGGCAAATTCATTCTTATCATACGCTGACGAGAATGTTTTTTTATTCTGGGTTTCGGCATCACCGCTAAGGTAAAACGCTACAGCATTTTCGACGGTATCGCTTTTCGTTACCAATCCATTTTCCAAAACCATTGCGCGGGAACACAAACTCTTTACAGCTGCCATATTATGGCTTACGAATAAAACTGTGCGGCCTTCTCCTTTACTGATATCGCCCATTTTACCAAGGCATTTCTTTTGAAACTCGGCATCACCTACTGCCAATACTTCATCCACAATAAGGATTTCGCTTTCGAGATGCGCCGCAACGGCAAATGCCAAACGGACATACATTCCACTGCTATATCTCTTCACAGGAGTATCGACGTATCTTTCGACACCGGAAAAGTCGATAATTTCATCGAGCTTTCGTGTAATTTCTTTTTTACGCATTCCTAAGATTGCTCCATTGAGATAGATGTTTTCTCTTCCGGATAATTCGGGGTGAAAACCCGTTCCGACTTCGAGCAGACTGGCGATACGGCCTTTGACTTTAATTTCACCCGTCGTTGGACTGGTGACCCTGGAAAGTAATTTCAATAATGTACTTTTCCCGGCGCCGTTCCTGCCGATGATTCCAACGGCTTCGCCCTGATTGATTTCGAAATTAATATCTTTTAAAGACCAGACAATATCGCTATCGCCTTTCACCGATCGATCGTTGGTTTCACCGATTTTTAAAAACGGATCTTCCTTTCCTCGAATTTTTGTCAGCCAGAAACGTTCGATATCACGGGAAAGTGTACCGGTTCCTATCTGCCCAATCTGGTAGGCTTTAGATATGTTTTCTACTTTGATAACTGTTTGCGACATCAGATGGTATCTACGAAGTTTTTTTCGGTTTTATTAAATATGATAACCCCGACGAAAAGTACAATGACAGTAACAAGAGCCGAATAACTAAGACTCCATACTGTGAATTCGCCTTTTCCTAAAAAGGAATAACGGAATGCTTCAATGATGCCCGTCATTGGATTTAACTCTATGATTTTTTTATATTTTTCAGGTGCTGCGCTCAACGGATAAATCACCGTCGTGCCATACATCAATAGCTGAACACCGAACGTTACTAAGAAAGTCAAATCTCTATATTTGGTAGTCATCGCGGTGATAATTAGTCCAAATCCAAGTCCCAAAAGCGCCATCAAAATCACCAATATCGGAAAGAAAACAATGGCATAGGTGACATGAAAATTCGCGCCCTCGATTCCAAAATAAACCATCATGCAAAGCAACAGCAGCAATTGCACACCAAAACGCACTAAATTACTGACGACAATACTTAGCGGCATAATTAGCCTTGGAAAATAGACTTTCCCGAAAATTGATGCATTGTCACGAAAGACGGTACTGGTTTTTGAAAGGCAGTCGGAGAAATAATTCCACGCTGTAATTCCAGACAGATAAAACAAATACTGCGGCAATCCATCGGTGCTAATTCCGGCCAAATTCCCGAAGACGAAAGTAAAAACAATGGTTGTAAATATCGGTTGAATGAAAAACCAAAGCGGTCCAAGAACGGTCTGCTTGTAGAAGCTGACAAAATCGCGTTTTACAAACAGCAACAGAAGGTCTCTGTAACGCCACAGGTCATGGAATTTCAAATCGAAAAGTGAACTATGCCCTTTTATTACAAGATTCCAATCCTCGGATTGAATGTTTCCTTTCATTGTGTTAATTTCGATTATGAGTATTTTTGATTTTAATCTAAAAACGGATTGCAAATATAGTAATTTACTATTTCGGATTTGAGCGTTTTATAACGTTATTTATGTAATTTAGCGCTGGTTTAAAAAAGCAATGATGTTTCATTTTATAAGGAAAAAAGCGTTTTTAAGAGATTTGATTCCACACAATCATGTCGACATCCATTCTCACATATTGCCTGGGATTGATGATGGCGCTGCGACAATTGAGGATACTTTATTTCTAACAAATGCACTTCAGGAATTAGGTTTTGAACAGTGTATTACGACACCACATATTATGAAAAATGTCTGGGAAAATACACGGGCAACCATTACCAGTGCTTACGAGATTGCTGTTGAAAATTTAAAAGGTAAAAATAACCTGTCGCTTCGGTTTGCTTCGGAATATCTGATGGATGCTAATTTCGCAACACTCTTCCAGACGGAGCCTTTATTGACATTAAAAGACAATTTAGTTTTGGTTGAAATTTCGTATATCAATCCACCGATTCAATTGTATGATATCATTTTTGAATTGCAGGTCGCTGGCTACAAACCTGTTTTAGCGCACCCAGAACGCTATACTTTTTTCCATCAAAATTTTCATGAATATGAAAAACTCAAAAATTCGGGATGCCTGTTCCAACTCAATCTTCTTTCAACCATTGGATATTATGGAGCCGATGTTGCCCAAGTAAGCGAACAGTTGCTCAAAAAAGGTATGATCGATTTCGTGGGATCGGATGTGCATCATGAGAACCACATCGAAGGTTTCTCCAAAAATATCTTATTGAAAGACGCCGAAGCCTTGAAAGAAGCCATCTATAAAAATCAATATTTTCGGTTTTAACTGCGTTTGAACCAACTCAACCATGATTTTTTCGTTCCCTGCTGCGAATAGCCATACCCGTATCCATAACTATAGCCATAACTGTAGCCATAATTTTTTCTCCAGACCGTATCATTGAGCAATACCGACATATTCGGTAATTTTTTCTCTCTATAGACCGTCTGTATCATTCGCAACAAACGCTTGTCGAGGAAGTTGGCACGGATGATATAGACAAATATATCAGCGTTTTTCGCTACTAATAATGTATCTGTAACGAGACTTACCGGCGCGGTATCAACAATGATGTAATCGTATTCTTGCTTTAATTGGTCGAAGAGTTCGTTGATTTTATTATTCATTAAAAGGTCGACTGGATTCGGTGGAATTACCCCGGAAGGCAGTACATAGAATCTTTCGAAATCGTCTAATTTGACGATATAATCGTTGATGTCGTCATTATTTTTAGATAAATAGTTCGTCAATCCTTTCGATGGCAATTTAACGTAACGATCAATTTTCGGGTTACGGATATCCAATCCAATCAGTAATACTTTTTTACCGGAAAGTGCAATGGTACTGGCCAGATTGATTGCAACGAATGTTTTTCCTTCTTTTGGAATCGTTGAAGTCACAAAGATCGTTTTCGCTTGTCCCTGTGGAACTTTGGTCAGCATAAATTCGATATTCGTGCGTATAATTCTGATGGCTTCGGCGGAACTCGACTTGCTGTTGGTGTTGATGATTTCATCCTGAGTTTCCGATTTTGGAATATCACCTAAAAATGGTGCATCAATCTTTCCTTCAATATCTTGGCGATTTTTAATTTTATTATCAAATAAATTAAGGACATAAATCACCGAAAATGGAATCAGCATCCCCATTGCCAGGGCGATCATAAAAATGATGTTGCGTTGAGGCGAAACTGGTGAAGGTGAAGAATACGCTGCATCGACCAATTTGGAAATCGGTGCAGTCACCGCTAAAGAAATAGCCGTTTCTTCTCTTTTTTGCAATAAATACAAATACAACGATTCCTTGATTTTCTGTTGACGGTCTAAAATACGGTATTCCCTTTCCTGAGTTGGTATTTGGGAAATCCTGCCGCTGATGACATTATTCTGCATTTCTAAAGCCGACTTACGGATATTGATTGATGCTTTGGTGCGCACCAAACTAGCTATGATGTTGTTGTTGAGTTCTTCTATTTTCTCCTCTAGATTTGTTACGATCGAATTTCTCGGCGTACCGTCTTTGACAATCCGGTTGCGCTGTAATATCAGTTCGTTATACTGCATAATGAACACCGACGCATCTTTTCCGTCTGTGGTCGAAATAATATTGTTCGGAACAAGATCCCATTTCCCTTTAGTTTTCATGAATTCGATCATGGCAGCAACAACTTTCAGCTGGGTTTCGGTTTCAATCAATTCTTTGCTGAAATCAGCGGAATTATGAAGAAACAATTCTGCCTGCGAAGCAATATCGGTAACGTTGTTGCTCTTTTTAAAACCTTCCGCATCTTTCTCTACATCGCCCAATTCGACCGAAATGATTTTCAGACGATCTTGAATAAAGTTCAACGTATTCTCGGAAATAAATTTCTTATCTGTAATGGCGTCCTGG
>JBBRXW010000025.1:0-12710 GCA_038238295.1 Flavobacteriales bacterium
AGTACCCCATCAATCATATCGGTCATTCGGGTGGCGGCCATAATGATTTTCTCAAGGTATACTTTCCCTTTTTCGGACAAGACCTCGCTTTGTTCTGTGTATAGGATATTGCTGAACATCCTGATTTTTCGCAGCGGTTCTTTCAAATCATGCGAAGCGACATGGGCAAACTGTTGCAGATCTTCATTGGATCGGGCGAGTTCATCGGTGCGCAACATCACCTGTTCTTCCATATTTAGATTGTATTGTTGCAACCCTTTTTTCATCTGCACGATGGCATGTCCTAGTTCATCCTTGTCGCTTCGTGGTTCCAATGGTAAATCAAAATTGCCCTTCCCTATAGCGATTGCTGTGGAAGTCAGTGCATGATTATTCTTATCGATATCGGAAATCGATTTGGCTAGAAACCCGATGGCATCTTTCGATTCGATATCGATATTTACTCCGGTTTCTCCATTCGAGATTCTTTCTGCTGACATTCTCAAATCGTGCAGCATTCGCGTGATGACATACATAATATAGCTGACGGAAAAGACCATACAAACTAGCGAAAAAATCAAGAATAGTAATGTTTTGGTGCGGGAATTTTCTTCTTCTCGGTGCAACTGGTCGAGTTTTTTATTGAGGTCTTTCCAGATTCTACTTTGAAAATTTCGCAATTCGTTGGTGCCTTCATCAGAAATTTTCCACCATTCTGCTGCAGTGAGGTTTTCATCGAATTTGAAAGTTTTGAAAAGCATTTCAATGTATGCTGTCGTAGGTTTCAGTGCCGTAGTCTGTTGAATGCTTTTATATTGCTCGATGATTTCAGGTTTGGCTTTGGCGCGCAATTCAAGATCATAAGAATTGTAAACATCATGGGTGCCGACGGTTCCGATTAGTGTTTCTACCATATACTTTTTTGTAATCAGTACATTGTAGATGTTGCTTCGGATGATACCGAGGTACGTGATCATTTCCGAAAGAATTTTCTGTGCCATCAGGTCTTTGTAGATCGGTTGCAGATACGGCGTATTGGCGGGTGGAATCGTATTGAGCGTATTAAGGCGGAAGACGGTATTGCTGTAGAAGTGCATGACAAGTTCGGGGCCGATTTTAAAGTTGTCAATTTTAGAGCGCATACTATCAAGCTCTCCGAGTTTGGTATACGTGGTAAATCCAGCAATTGACGGGTCGCCTGATTTTATGATTTTCTGAATGAAGGCATCAGTTTTTGGACGTTGTAATAACAATTCTCGGCGCATGCTTTTAGACATCGCATAATCGTAGGTGTATTTCCTTTCCTCCTGCATTGCATCAATAAGCCCGTTGATATTGGCTGATTCTTCCATATAACTTTTGTAGTTATCGAATAGCTCGAGTTTTTCGGTTTTCTGGTTATAGACCTGTATCGTCAGGAATACCAAAAAGATAAACGGGAGCAATCCGATCAGCATCAGCTTTACCTGCAAAGGCAGTTTTCTGAAGAATTTCGTCATTTGGTTATTTATTGAATTTTAAAAGTACGGATAAACGGAATTCTGACCAAATTTGAAAGTGACTATTGCGATCGAAATGTTACCTGCGTGAAGGATAGCAGCAAAGTGCCGTGCACTGCGGATAGCCTGACCCGCCTTTTCGGCGTGGGCACGCCCAGAAAATAAAAATCCCAATCTTGCGACCGGGATTTTTATGATGATGCTACTTTTCCATTTTGAAAAACAAGATTCTTGGTTTGCCTTCGACACCGGCGCTCTTCATTAAATTTTTCTTTTCTTCAGAGGCAATAGCGGCTTTGGCTTTGGCCATATCGGTGATGACGAAAACGAGATTTACGATATTTGGGTCATCGATATTGCGTGCTAGGACACAATCTTTCATTCCTTCGGCGGCTCTTTTTTCTGTGCCTTCAGCGTCGAATACTTTTAGCCAGGCATCGTAATCTTTTACTTTGTGCGTGACTTCGAGGTATTCCGGAATGCTCATGGCTGCTTTGTCGAACCGGATGACATGAACAAAATCAATTATAGGAGCCGAAATCACGCCGCCTTTTTGCATTACGGCTTTTAATCTTGGATTTGCGGCGAAGTCTTTTGCTTTTTGTACGTCTGCAATTTCGAAAGCCAAGTTAAGATTGTTCGGATTATCAATGCCTCTTGACACGGTAATCAGTTTCATGCCGCTTTCGTTGCGTGCCACGCTGTCGGAATCGAAAAGGGTTCGCCATTTCGTGTACTCTTTGACGGTAATTTTGTAAGTAATCACGTCGAAAGGTTTGAATTCGGCGACAGGTGCGGCGGTAGTATCAGTAACTGTTTCCATAGTGGTTTCTGTGGTTACTTCTTGTTTTTTGTTGCAGGACATTAATACTGCAAATACAAAGCTGAGCGAAATTATTTTTTTCATTCTGTTGTCGTCAGTGATTATCGTGCTGACGCCGCACTTTTGTGCCTACTCTGTTCAGTTTTCGGCTACTCTGTTTTGAATAACTTCATAATGATGATATGGGGAATGTTTAAGAATAAAAGCAAAATCATTTTGTAGGTAAAGGATAGATTTTGCAACAGCTATTTCAAAAATAGGAATAAACTACTAATTACCAATTTATTTTTTAGGAAGAAGAGTAAGGTGTTGCAACAAAAAAATCCCAATCTTTCGACTGGGATTTTAAAAAATTATATTTTTTATTTTAATGGAAATTATTTATTTTTTTCAATTTGTTTCACCTTTTCCAAATGGGATTCAATCATTGGAAGATGTTTCGACGCAAAAGCACTAACTTCAGCATCATCACCTTTAGCAGCTTTTTTAAATTTCTTAACGTCTCGTTTGTGGTCAATACAAATCATTGAAATAAATTTTTTATCAAAGTCAGTACCCGATTTTTCTTTTAAGCCATCCAAACCATCTCGTTTTTCCTCAGATATTTCTTTTGGAAGCATAATGTTTTTTGTCGCGGCCAATATAGCAAGTTCCTTTAATAAATAAGTCTGATCATCAATCATCAACTGACCATATTGTTTGATTTCATCAGTCGTCCCTTTGGTAACAGCTTGCATTCCTTCTTCGCGATCCATCAATCGGGCATCGGTCATTTCAGTTAAAAAGATCTTTGTTTTTTCGTTTTCAGATTCAGCACAATTTGTTGTAACAAAACTTAACATTGTGACTGCGAGAACTATTGCGGGGATAATGTAAATCTTTCTCATGATTTTTTTTTTAAAGTAACACCAAAACGTTCTTTAAATTGTTATAAAATTTCCTTATTAAATTATAGTATCTCCATAAAAAAACCCGCTCTTTCGAACGGGTTTCTCTATAGTAAGTAATTCTAAATCTTGTTGATAAAACGTTTATTTTACTTTGTTAAGTACAGCTTTGAAAGCTTCTGGGTGATTCATCGCTAAATCGGCAAGAACTTTACGGTTCAATTCGATGTTGTTCGCTTTTACTTTCCCCATAAATTGAGAGTAACTCATTCCCTCTAAACGAGCTCCGGCGTTGATACGCTGAATCCATAAAGCACGGAAGTTTCTCTTGTTTTGCTTTCTATCACGGTAAGCGTAGCACATGGCTTTCTCTACTGCGTTTTTAGCGACTGTCCAAACGTTTTTACGACGGCCAAAGAATCCTTTGGCTTGCTTCATTATCTTTTTTCTTCGTGCTCTTTTAGCAACTGAATTGACTGATCTTGGCATAATTTTTCTGTTTTTTTTGTAGCAGGCGTCCGAATTGAATCAAGGAACTTAAGGCCCAACTCCAAGGTTATTAAAATTGTTTTAACCTAAAGAATTTCTGAAAGCTGTTCGCTATTAGATAATTCTTAATTGTTGTTTGATGCTTTTCATATCCGTAGAGTGAACTAACGCTGAATGTGTCAACGCTAATTTACGTTTTTTAGATTTTTTAGTCAGGATGTGACTTTTGAAAGCATGCTTTCTTTTGATCTTACCCGAGCCAGTCACTTTAAAGCGTTTCTTGGCACTGGATTTAGTTTTCATTTTAGGCATTTTTCCTAGTTGTTTTTGATTTATTCTTACTTACTATCTTTTAGCTTCGAGCATCTTGGCTCTGGGCTTTTTTTTCTTTTTCAGGAGCTATTTCCGGCTTTCCACAGTATCTCTGCGAGGATACTTGCTGCAATCCGGGCTAGGGCAATGGTCTTGCTTCTTGGCTCTGGCTTCTATTTTACTTTTTCTTCTTCGGAGCGATAAACATAATCATCCGCTTTCCTTCCAATACCGGCATGGCTTCCACTTTTCCGTGTTCTTCCAAATCCGTGGCCAAACGCAATAATAAAATCTGCCCTTGGTCTTTATAAATAATCGAACGGCCTTTAAAGAAAACGAATGCTTTCAATTTCGATCCTTCTTTCAGGAATTTTTCGGCGTTTTTTCTCTTAAATTCATAATCATGCTCATCAGTCTGTGGACCGAAACGAATTTCTTTCACAGTGATTTGAGTAGATTTCGCTTTGAGTTCTTTCTCACGCTTTTTTTGCATGTAAACAAACTTCTTGTAGTCGATAATCTTGCAGACTGGCGGATCGGCATTTGGAGAAATTTCAACCAAATCCAATTCAAATTCATCGGCGAGACGCAAAGCTTCGGATAATTTAAAAACTCCTGGCTCTACATTTTCCCCAACAAGTCTTACTTCTGCGACACCACGAATCAAATTGTTGATTCTGTGCGCATCCTTTTTCTCTACTCTGGGTTGATAACCCTTGTTACTTCGTATTGCTATGACTTTATAATTTAAGTTAAACTGTAAATACTTTTAATGTTTTATCGATTTCTTCCTGAACGATTTTTGCAAATTCTTCAATAGAAACGCTGATATTACCCTTTCCTTCTTGTCCGTGACGGCGAACAGAAATGGTATTATTTTTCTCTTCTTCTTCACCTACAATCAGCATGAATGGGAGTTTCTGCGTTTCCGCGTCCCGAATCTTCCTGCCAATCGTCTCGTTTCTGTTGTCAATTAGGGCGCGAATTTCGTGATTTTCCAGCAATTCTAAAACTTTTTTCGCATAATTTTCATATTTCTCACTCAAACATAATATTATAGCCTGTTCGGGCATCAGCCAAAGTGGGAAGTTTCCAGCGGTATGTTCGAGCAAAATGGCGATGAATCGTTCCATCGAACCAAATGGTGCGCGGTGAATCATTACTGGCCGGTGCAATTTATCATCAGCGCCTTTGTAAGTCAATTCAAAGCGTTCCGGTAAATTATAATCTACCTGAATGGTGCCTAATTGCCATTGTCTTCCGAGCGCATCTTTCACCATAAAATCGAGCTTCGGTCCGTAGAACGCCGCTTCACCATATTCGACCACCGTAGTCAGATTTTTATCTCTTGCGGCACTAATAATGGCGTTTTCGGCTTTCTCCCAATTTTCATCAGAACCGATATATTTTTCTCTGTTTTCTTGATCTCTCAAAGAAATTTGCGCGGTAAAATTTTCAAAACCTAAACTTCCAAAAACATACAACACCAAATCAATTACTTTTTTGAATTCAGCATCCAACTGATCCGGTGTACAGAATATATGCGCATCATCTTGAGTAAATCCACGAACACGTGTGAGTCCATGCAACTCACCACTTTGTTCATAACGATACACGGTGCCAAATTCGGCATACCGTTTCGGTAAATCCTTATACGACCACGGTTTATTGTTATATATTTCACAGTGGTGCGGACAGTTCATTGGTTTCAATAAAAACTCTTCGCCTTCCGCAGGTGTGTGAATGGGCTGGAAACTATCGGCGCCATATTTTGCATAATGTCCCGAAGTGACATACAATTCTTTCTGTCCGATATGCGGCGTCACGACTTGTTCGTAGCCTGCTTTCTTTTGAGCGCGTTTTAGGAATTGTTCCAATCTTTCTCTCAAAGCAGCACCTTTCGGTAACCATAAGGGTAAGCCTGCACCGACTTTTTGTGAGAACGCAAACAACTCTAATTCTTTTCCTAATTTACGATGGTCCCGACGTTTGGCTTCTTCCAATAATTCGAGGTGATCCGTCAAATCTTTTTGCTTTGGAAAAGAAACTCCGTAGACCCGTGTCAACTGTTTATTTTTTTCATCACCCCGCCAATACGCGCCGGCAACGCTCATGATTTTCATCGCCTTGATAATTCCGGTATTCGGGATATGGCCACCACGACACAAATCGAAAAAGGTAGCATGGTCGCAAAACGTAATCGTTCCATCTTCTAGATTCGAAATTAATTCCGTTTTGTATTCGTTGTTCTTATACACTTCTAAAGCTTCTGCTTTCGAAACGGAACGCATTTTAAATTCGTGTTTTTCTCTTGAAATTTCTAACACACGGTCTTCCACTTTCTTGAAATCTGCGTCGGTAATTTTCTGTTCGCCGAAATCAACATCGTAGTAAAATCCGTTGTCGATTGCGGGACCAAGCGTCAATTTAATCCCAGGGAATAATTCTTCCAAAGCTTGCGCCATTACGTGCGAAGTGGAGTGCCAGAACGCTTTTTTTCCATCTTTGTCGTTCCATGTAAATAAAACCAATGCACCGTCCGTCGTTAGAGCCGTCTCTGTTTCTACAGTGGTACCATTGAAAGCTGCCGAAATCACATTTCTGGCCAAACCTTCACTAATGCTTTTAGCAACATCCATTGGAGTTGCACCGGATTCAAACTCTTTTACCGAACCGTCGGGTAATGTAATCTTAATCATTGTTCTTATTTTAGGAAGCGCAAATATAAAGGATTGCGGATTGACTTCCAATTAAATATTTGTCATTGGTATAAGGAAAGAAAATGTTCGCCCTAAATAATGTAAGTCGCAATGGAATTCTACTTTTAGTCGGGAAAATACATATCAAACCTTGCACCCTGCATCGGCGTGCTAGTAGCTGCAATGACGCCATTATGATTCTCGACGATTTTTTTTACAATGGCTAGACCGATTCCGGTGCCTTCATACAAATCACGGTCATGTGCCCGTTGAAAAACTTCGAAAATTTTGTCTTTAACGCTGGTTTCAAATCCAATTCCGTTGTCCTCAAAGCATACATGATAATAATTTTTATCCGGTTGCAAATTTTGGTTGCCGGTTTCTGAACCTTTAGAATAATTGCTGCTGATGTTGATTTCTACCGGAATTCCGGGTTTGGAAAATTTCAATGAATTGCCGATCAAATTCTGCAATAATTGCGTGAACTGGAACACTATAATGTTTAAGGATCCAAGTGCGCTGGTTTTTATCACGGCACTTTTTGCCTCCAGTATTTCGGACATTTCTTCTTTGATGTCGGCTACAATATCATCAAGATTGGCTTTCTCGAATTTCCGTTCCGTAGAATTGGTATGCGAAAAGGCTAGAAGGCTGGTAATCAGTTTTCGCATTCTTTCGGCCGAATTCATGACGCGATCGAAATTATACTTCCCACGATCGGATAAGTTATTATATTCGGTATCCATGATGATGTTCGAGAAGGTCTGTATTTTACGCAAAGGTTCCTGCAAATCGTGGCTTGAAATATATGTGAAGGATTCGAGTTCGCGATTAGCAGCCCGGAGACTGTCGACGTGTTTTTCGATTTCGGCATATTGCCTAGCGAGCTTTTCATTGGCAGCAGATATGGTATTGTTGAGGATTTGCATTTCTTCCTCTTTGCATTGTAGCTCTCTGTTTTTTCGATAGAGTTCAGCAAAAACCATCACTTTAGCTTTGAGGATTTCAGCCGACAACGGTTTTATCAGGTAATCAACGGCGCCAGCCTGATACCCTTTGAAAACATATTCCCTGGTATCCATATTGGCGGTAAGGAAGATAATGGGAACATGCTTAAGTTTGTCGCTGGAGCGGATGAGTTCTGCGGTTTCAATACCATCCATCAGCGGCATCTGGACGTCCATCAAAATAATAGCGAAATCCTGGTTGCGCAACAGCACCCGCAGCGCTTCTTTTCCTGATGTAGCTTCCACAAATTCATAACCTAGATTGTCAAGAATGACCTGCAAGGAAAGTAGGTTTTCCTGCTTATCATCAACTATTAATATTTTAATGCTGTTTTCTGTTGTCATTAGATTTGAGGTATCATTTTTATTTGAGCCACACACGCATTAATGAAGATAATTGGTCGATATTGACCGGTTTGGTGATATAATCCGAAGCACCCGATTCAATGCATCGCTGACGATCCCCTTTCATCGCTTTTGCCGTCACGGCGATAATGGTCAGGTTTTTATGCTTGGCTTCTTTGCGGATAATTCTCATCGTTTCGAAACCATCCATTTCAGGCATCATAATGTCCATCAACACGATATCAACGTCTTTGACTTTATCCAGAATATCGATCGCTTCCTTACCGCTTTCGGCACTTAGTATATTGAGGCCGAATCGTTCGAGTGCCGTGTTCATCGCAAAAAGGTTGCGGACATCGTCATCTACAATCAATACTTTCTTAGCTTTTAAGACATCTTCTCTGAGGTAATAGGATTCGATACGTTCGCGCATTGCTGTTGGTAATTCTTTGTGCACACGATGCAGGAACAGTGCTGTTTGATCAACTAACTGGTCCGTCGATGTGGCACTTTTGGTTATGATGCGATGTGCAAAACGATTGAGTCGGGCACGTTGCTTTTTGTTAAGATCGCGTGCCGAGTGAACGATAATGGCAGTTTCTTGAGCAGAAAGGTTATTTTCCAAGTCGCTGATTAAATCGAGTCCGTCGCCATCAGGCAACACTAAATCTAAAATGATGCAATCGAACGTTTTTTCACCGATTAATTTTACAGCCTCATCAGCATTTCTGGCCAAGGAAATTTCGACATCATTTCCGGCCACAGCTTCAGACGCCATTTGCAATTCGGATTCATTGTCATCGATAATGAGCAGTTGTTTTATTTTTTTATCCTTAAAATTATGGATGTCGCGGAACAGGTAATCGAGCGATTCATTTTTGACCGGTTTCACAAGGAAATTGCGCGCGCCACGTTTAAGCCCATTCGTTCTAGAATCTTCTCCAGAGATGACATACACGGGAATGTGCCGGAAATTAAAATCGGTTTTGAGTCGATCAAGAATTTTCCAGCCGCTCGTATCAGGCATATTGATGTCCATTGTAATCGCATCAGGATGAAATTGATTGATGAAATCGACGACATCATTTCCTTTGGTGGTGACAATCGCCTTAATTCCGCTCGCATGTGCCTGATCAAGCATGATCTTCGCAAAGGTCAGATTGTCTTCGGCAATCAATAAAATTTTATCATCTGGCTTGATGTCGGTTCGATCATCGCCCACTTCATCTACGAAAAACAAATCGATGTCCGAGTGATTGAAGTTCACTGTCGGTGACGATTTTAAAGTTGATTTTGATACTACCGCTACTTCTTCAGCGTCTAGAATGACCACATTTTCGGAGGGTTGCGTAAACTTGAGCGGCAGGAATAAGGTAAATTTGCTCCCTACGTTAATTTCACTCTCGAGTTCAATACTTCCGCCTAGAAGATCCGAAAGTCCACGGCTGATGGAAAGCCCGAGTCCAGTACCTCCGTATTTACGGCTGGTGGAGCCTTCGGCTTGCTGGAAAGCTTCAAAAATGATATTCTGTTTTTCTTTGGAAATACCAATTCCTGTATCGGAAATTTCGAAAGCAATGACCTTTTCGGCGTTATCAAGATTCAGATTCTTGGTTTTCCAGTTGTCGTGTGTCTCGAAGATTTTGAGCGACACGTCGCCTTTTTCGGTAAACTTGAACGAGTTCGACAGGAGGTTTTTTAGGATTTGATTGAGACGTTGTGAGTCGGTTTCAATCTCCTTTGGTAGGTTTTCATCAACATCGATCGTAAAGCGCAGATGTTTGGTTTGTGAAATAGGATTGAAGGTTGAGGCGACAAATTTGCTGATTTCATCAAAGCTGATTGGACTATAATCCACTGAAATATAACCAGATTCGATTTTCGATAAATCGAGAATGTCATTGATTAATTGAATCAAGTCATCGCCACATGCATTAATGGTTTTAGCAAATTGAATTTGTTTGTCGGTCAGATTTCCGTCGCGGTTCGAAATAAGTTCGTTGGCTAAAATCTGTAAACTATTGAGTGGTGTACGCAACTCGTGCGACATATTCGCAAGGAATTCCGATTTATATTTGGAAGTTAATGTAAGCTGGTCGGCCTTTTCTTCGAGTGCCTTTCTTGCGACCTCGACTTCCTGATTTTTGAGCTCCACTTCTTCTTTTTGATTCGCCAGGAGGATCGCTTTTTCTTCGAGTTCTTCGTTGGTATTCCGCAAAACTTCCTGTTGACTTTTGAGTTCACTCGCGAGTGATTGTGACTGTACGAGCAGTTCCTCTGTTCGTGAATTTGATTCGATAGTGTTGATTACAATTCCAATACTTTCGGTCAATCCTTCAAGAAAATCGAGGTGAGTTCTACTAAAAGTATCCAGCGAAGCCAGTTCGATTACAGCTTTGAGTCGACCTTCGAAAAGTACCGGTAAAATGATCACATCCTGCGGTTTTGCGTCTCCAAGCCCTGAACTGATTCGAATGTAATCTTTCGGAACGTTACTGAGTAGCATGCGTTCTTTTTCCACCGCTACCTGTCCAATCAATCCTTCACCCATTGCATATTGTGTCGGCGCATTTTTTCTTTTCGTATACGCATAAGAAGCAATAAGATTGAGTTTGGAATCTTCAAATTTATCTTCTTCCTCTAAGATATAGAATAATCCGTGCTGTGCGGTCACGACAGTGGCAAGTTCGGAAAGGATTTTCTTGGTCACCGAATTAAGCTCTTTCTGCCCTTGAAGCATTTGTGTAAATTTCGCCAGATTCGACTTAAGCCAATCCTGTTCTTGATTTTGGAGAGTCGTTGCTTTAAGGTTGAAAATCATCTGATTGATTGTATCCTTGAGCGCTTCTACCTCGCCTTTGGCTTCTACACCAATGGTTCGCGTAAGGTCACCTTGGGTTACGGCCGATGCGACCTCAGAAATGGCACGTACTTGTGTAGTAAGATTTGCCGCAAGCTGGTTTACGTTTTCGGTAAGATTTTTCCAAGTTCCTGAGGCACCGGGAACGTTCGCTTGTCCACCGAGTTTTCCTTCGGCACCAACTTCACGAGCCACTGTAGTTACTTGATCGGAGAAGGTTGCCAATGTGTCAATCATTTCGTTGATTGTATCGGTTAGTTGTGCAACTTCGCCTTTAGCATCAATGGAAAGTTTTTGTTTTAGATTTCCTTTCGCTACTGAGGTTACGACTTTCGCGATTCCACGAACTTGTCCGGTAAGATTAGAAGCCATCAAGTTAACGGAATCAGTCAAATCTTTCCATGTTCCTGCAACACCTTTTACTTCTGATTGTCCACCGAGTTTCCCTTCTGTAACAACTTCCCGGTCCACACGCGTTACTTCGGAGTCAAATGAGTTGAGCTGTTCCTCCATTTTATGAATAGTATTTTTAAGGTCGAGGATTTCGCCTTTTACATCTACCGTAATCGGTTTCGAAAGGTCACCATTGGCTACCGCCTTGGTTACTTCGGCGATGTTTCGCACTTGGTCGGTCAGATTACCGGCCATTTGATTTACAGAATCCGTTAAATCCTTCCAGGTTCCGGCAACACCCGGTACGAATGCTTGTCCACCAAGTTTCCCTTCCGTACCTACTTCTCGAGCTACACGCGTTACTTCGGATGCAAAGGCACGCAGCTGATCCACCATAGTGTTTACAGTTTCCTTCAATTGTAGAATTTCTCCACGTACGTCAGCCGTAATTTTTTTAGACATATCCCCGTTGGCCACCGCAATGGTTACCTCGGCAATGTTTCGTACTTGGGCGGTTAAGTTCCCTGCCATTTGATTCACCGAATCGGTAAGATCCTTCCAAGTTCCTGCAACGCCTGGAACGTTGGCTTGTCCACCAAGTTTTCCTTCGGTACCAACTTCACGCGCCACCCGCGTAACCTCAGAAGCGAATTCACGAAGCTGGTCTACCATAGTATTTAGGGTCTCTTTCAATTGGAGAATTTCACCACGTACATCCACCGTAATTTTTCGCGACATATCCCCGTTGGCCACGGCAATCGCCACATCAGCAATGTTTCGCACCTGAGCGGTTAAGTTACCCGCCATTTGATTTACCGAATCGGTCAAATCTTTCCAAGTTCCTGCTACACCCGGCACATTCGCCTGGCCTCCGAGCTTTCCTTCGGTTCCCACCTCACGCGATACACGGGTTACTTCGGAAGCAAAACCCCTGAGCTGATCCACCATTGTATTGATCGTGTTTTTGAGCTCGAGGATTTCCCCTTTTACGTCTACGGTAATCTGCAAGGACAAATCGCCTTTGGCTACCGCGGTGGTGACCTCGGCAATATTTCGTACTTGGCCTGTTAAGTTCGATGCCATTTGGTTTACCGAGTCTGTCAAATCCTTCCAAGTTCCGCCGACTCCTTTTACTTGTGCTTGTCCACCCAATTTCCCTTCGGTTCCTACCTCGCGCGCCACACGGGTTACTTCGGAGTCGAACGAGTTCAACTGACCCACCATAGTGTTGATCGTATTTTTTAATTCGAGGATTTCACCCTTTGTATCTACTGTAATCTGGCGTGATAAATCTCCTTTCGCTACTGCAGTGGTTACTTCGGCAATATTACGTACCTGACCTGTAAGATTGGAGGCCATCTGGTTTACGGAGTCGGTCAAATCTTTCCAGGTTCCTCCGACACCTTTTACTTTAGCC
>JBBRXW010000026.1:0-12707 GCA_038238295.1 Flavobacteriales bacterium
AAAGCGCTTTTCATTTTTCAGGTCCTTCCGATAACTATTTCATGCAGAGTTACGGACCAGATTTTGTCGAGGCCTTGAAGTCAGACCGTAAAAGTCTGTATTCTGCAGATTTGCTGCGTTCCGGATTTTTTATTCTCGTAGCTGCAGGCTTGCTTTGGCTCTACATTCGGAATACATTGGCAAAAAATACCGCGATTATTTTGGTGGGATTGCTGATGGTCTGCGACTTGTTTTTTGTCGACAAGAAGTATTTAGACAGCAACGATTTTGTCAGCGCGAGCCAGGTAGATGTTCCATTTCAACCGACACCGATAGATATGGAGATTTTAAAAGACACGTCCAATTACCGCGTTTTTGAAATTGATGGAAATCTTTCTAGTGCGCGCGCTTCGTATTTCCATAAGTCTATCGGTGGGTATCACGCCGCTAAACCGAGAAGAATGCAGCAGCTATTCGATTACCAAATCGCCAAAAACAACATGGATGTCCTTAATATGCTCAACGTAAAATATGTCATCCAGACGGATAAGGAAGGAAAGCAATTCCCTACGCTCAATTCGGAAATCAATGGCAATGCCTGGTTTATCGATCAGGTAAAACTGGTAGACAATGCAGACGCTGAAATGAAAGGGCTCGATAGCCTCGATACCAAAAACATAGCGGTTGTCAACCAAAAGGAATTTGGTTCGTTGCTTAAAAAGACCACTTTCGTGAAAGATACGCTGGCAACGATTCGACTTGTAAAATATAAACCGAACGACCTCAAGTATGTTTCCAATAATGCCCATCAAGGGATGGCTTTGTTTTCCGAAATGTATTATGCTGACGGATGGAATGCCTATATCGATAGCAATAAGGCAGCACATTTCAGAGCCGATTATGCGTTGCGGGCGTTGATAATCCCGGCAGGTAGACACCAAGTAGAATTCAAATTTGAACCGCAGGTGGTGAAAACTGGAAGCACGATTGCACTGGCAAGTTCGGTCGGAATGCTATTCCTGATTGTGGGTGGAATCTACTTCGAAAGAAAAAAAATGTGGTATACCACTAAAAAAGAGTAAATCCTAAGCATACCGTTTACTGCCTAAATCCAATGAAAAAAGTCCTGATCATAGCGTATTATTTTCCACCCGCTGGCGGACCAGGAGTGCAGCGCTGGCTGAAATTCATCAAATACCTTCCGGATTTCGGTATCCAACCAGTAATGTATGTTCCAGAGAATCCATCGTATCCTATCATTGATGAAGCTCTCGTCAGTGAGATCTCGGAACACGCTATTGTTCTTAAAAAGAAAATTTTTGAACCGTATGCGTTGGCTTCCCTTTTTTCAAAAAATAAAACCCGAAAAATTAGCTCCGGAATTATCCCGAATGAAAGAAAGCAAACCCATATCGATAAGTTTTTACTCTGGATACGCGGCAACCTTTTTATTCCCGATGCCCGAATTTTTTGGGTGAAACCTTCTGTGCAGTACCTCAAAAAATATATTCAAGAGAACGGAATTGATACCGTTATTACGACCGGTCCGCCGCACAGCCTGCACCTTATCGGAATGCAATTGAAAGACAAGTTGGCTCTTCACTGGATTGCCGATTTCAGGGATCCTTGGATTACCATCAGTTACTATGACAAGTTGAAATTATCTGCCTATGCACACAAAAAGCATAAGCAGCTGGAGCGTCAGGTTTTAAAGTGTGCCGACTCCATTATTGTGACCAGCAAAAGCACCAAAGAGGAATTTCAAAAAAAGACCGATACGCCGATAGCGATCATTACTAATGGATATGATGAGGAAAAAATTGTAAAGCCCCAATTGGATAAAAAGTTTTCATTAGCGCATATTGGTTCGTTTTTATCCGAAAGGAATCCAATAAATTTATGGAATAGCCTGTCGGATTTAATAAAAGAAGTTCCGGGCTTTTCGGAGCATCTGGAAATAAAATTAATCGGTACGGTCAGCAAAGACATCCTCGACACCATTCATAGTTATAACCTTAGTGATTACGTTAACTATCTTGGTTATGTCTCGCATCAGGAAGCTATTATCCACCAACGGAAATCACAGGTTTTACTGTTGATTGAAATTAATTCGAAGAACACCATCAGTATCATTCCAGGCAAACTATTCGAATATATGATTGCAGAACGGCCTATCATTGCTCTTGGGCCGAGAGGTTCTGATTTCTCTGAAATCATTAGCCAGACCAATACCGGCGTTTTCTTTGATTATGCGGAGAAAAAAGTTTTGAAAGAAGCTATTTTCGATTATTACCATAAGTTTCTCGACGGAAAACTGGAAACACATCCCGTCGGATTGGAACAATATTCAAGAAAAAATCTCACGAGGCAGCTAGCCGCTTTGATTCCTAAATCATAACCTATGGGAATCGTTTTAAATCAATCGATAAAAAATACCGTCATCACTTATTTTGGTTTTGGGTTGGGTGCCGTTAATGCGCTTTTTCTGTACACCAATTTTTTGGGAAAAACGCATTATGGAATGGTCGCCTTTCTGTTGTCGGCTTCCAATATCATGATGCCGCTGATGGCTTTTGGCGTTCACAATACGCTGATTCGATTTTATTCCAAATGCACTTCTGAAGCCGAACGGGAGAAATTCCTCAGCTTCATGCTGTTGATGCCATTGTTATTGATTATTCCGGTCACTTCGATCACGTATTTCTTTTATGATGAGATTGCCTTTTTTATCCTAAAACGAAACCCGGAAATCAAACCTTTCCTTTGGCTGATACCGATCATTGGAATTTGTATGGGCTATTTTGAAGTCTATTATGCCTGGGTTAAAGTGCACATGCAATCGGTGTTCGGCAACCTAATCAACGAGGTGCTGGTAAGGTTGGTTATCATGGGATTGCTGTTCTCAGTGCATTGGAATTGGCTGACGAAAGACGGTTTTATTTATGCGCTAGTCGGCGCCTATTTTTTGCAGTTGGTCGCGATGAAAAGCTATGCGATGTATGTTAAGGCACCAAAACTACAATTTAAAATTCCGCACAACAGCAAGGAAATTTTTGGCTATTCGTTCTTTATCATCCTGTCGGGAAGTGTCGCAGTTTTGCTGATGGATTTTGATAAAGTGATGATTCCGGCCTATGAAAACATCGGTAGCAATGCCTTGTATTCGGTGGCTATATTTATCGCGACCGTGATTGCTGTCCCAAGTCGGGCAATGCTACAAATTATTTATCCAATTACGGCCAAGCTGATGAGTGAGGAAAAGCACGATGAACTCGATGACCTTTACAAGAAAAGTGCTATCAATCTACAGGTTTTCGGAGGTTTTGTGATGCTCGGAATTTTCCTGAACATCAAAGAGATTTACCAATTGATTCCAGCGGAATACAGCGGTGGAATTCTCGTTGTTTTTCTGATTGGGTTGTCGAAATTTTACGATGTCATTCTCGGAAATAACAATGCAATTATCTTGAATACCAAGTATTATAAAACGGTGTTGACGTTCGGTTTGCTGCTGGTTGTTATGATGATTGTATTGAATATGATTTTTATTCCGATGTATGGAATCACCGGCTCGGCGCTGGCGACTTTGATTTCTGTTATTATTTACAATACCATCAAGTTGTTGTTTGTGGTTAAGAAAATGGATTTATTTCCGTTTACGATAAAAACAGTGCATTCCTTTGGTATTTTGACTGCCGTGTTCTTGTTATTTTATTTCTGGGATTTCCCTTTTGTTCCGCTGCTGAGCATCGCTTTAAAATCGGTTTTGATAACTGTAGTTTATGGCTATCTCAATTACAAGCTGGCTATTTCGGTAGAAATCAATCAGATAATTGATAAAGTATGGAGCCGATTGCTCTAGCCCGGATGGCAGTGGAAATCCTGTCATTGCGACTTTCGAGAACATTATATAGAATGAGTTTGCTGCGTCGTTTCTGATTACAATGACAGATTGTAGCGTACAGCCGGAATGGCTCCTAAAGAAGTAAAAAAAATCCCGCTCATAGTACAATTCCTATTAGCGGGATTTAACCCCAATTTTTCAATTTTTGTTTTTCAAAAATCGTGCCGAAAAACGTATAAATGCATCAATTATACACAATAAATATTTTACTACACATTTGAAAATCAGCAGACTGTAATTCATGTTTTTCCCAACCAATGGTTAATTTTTTTCGATTTGTTTTCGATATCCACCCATTTTTGTATTTTTGGACAAATTTTTACCAAAGCATGAAGTACTTCCTTTCGTTTTTCCTGTTCTTTTTTTGTATCGCATTGATTGCGCAAACGACTCCGACGAAAGTCAATGAGCAACGTCGTTTCAATTCTGACAGCCGGTTGTTTTATGTTTGGAATCCGGAGAAAGATGGCTATGACCTTAAGGATACCGAGTATGAAAGCTCGATTATCGATATCCGCGAAATCAATACAAAAAGTAATGGTTATGTTGTCATTAGCCTTACCGATGATGGGAAAACGCGTTTATATCATGGTTCAATCATCAATTATTCTGTAGATGATGAAGGGATTTCGACTTGGGTGTTGCGTTCGAAAAGTGCCAGAGGGAAATTGGCTTTAGATCCCGCCAAGAAACGGATTACGTATTCTTTCGAAAGCAACGATACGCGTTATGTGAAGATTTTTGTATTCAACCTTTTCTTTGCAGGCGAAGAAAAAATAGAGGAGGAATAGTACTACAGTTTTGCTTTCAAATATTTTCCGGTAATCGAATTTTTATTTTTTGCCACTTCTTCGGGTGTTCCGACGGCTAGTACTTTTCCACCATTTTCACCGCCTTCAGGACCTAAATCGATGATATAATCGGCACACTTGATCAGATCGAGGTTGTGTTCGATGACGATAATCGAATGGCCTTTGTCTAGTAACGCGTCGAAGGAAGCCAGTAACTTTTTGATGTCGTGGAAATGCAAACCGGTCGTAGGTTCATCAAACACAAACAACGCTTTTTCTTTGGTACTGCCCTTCACTAAAAACGAAGCCAGTTTGATGCGCTGTGCTTCCCCGCCGGAAAGCGTTGAAGAAGATTGACCCAATTGAACATATCCTAAACCAACATCCTGAAGCGGTTGTAATTTCTGAACAATCTTGGATTGCTTGTGGTTGCCAAAAAACTGAACGGCGTCATCGATGGTCATCGTCAGAATGTCATCGATATTTTTTCCTTCAAAATAAATTTCAAGAGTTTCCTTTTTGAATCGTTTGCCATTACAGGTATCACACGGAAGATGCACATCGGCCATGAAAACCATCTCGACATTGATCGAGCCTTCTCCTTTGCAGGTTTCGCAGCGGCCGCCATCAACATTAAACGAAAAATGCTTTGCCTGATAGCCCCGAATTTTGGACAATTTTTCCTTGGCGTACAAATCACGGATATCATCGTACGCTTTGATATAGGTTACCGGATTGGAGCGTGAACTTCTTCCAATCGGATTTTGGTCGACATATTCGATGTGCTGAATTTTATGGTAATAGCCGCGCATTTCAGTAAAATGCCCCGCTTTTTCGCCAATACCGTCGAGTTTCTTCTGCATTGCAGGGAACAAGATTTTCTTCACAAGGGTACTTTTCCCACTTCCGGAAACACCGGTGATCACCGTCAGTACTTCCAAAGGAAATTTGACATCGATATTCTGCAGGTTATTTTCACGAGCACCAAGGATTTCAATATAAGTACCCCATTTTCTTCGGGTTCTAGGTACTGCAATCTCTAACGAACCATTGAGGTATTTGGCGGTCAATGAATCGGCTTTGAGTATTTCTTCATATGTGCCTTGGGCGACCAATTTGCCACCGAAGGTTCCTGCTTCCGGGCCAATATCGATTATCATGTCTGCGGCTTTCATGATGTCTTCGTCATGCTCTACAACAATTACGGTATTGCCTAAATCACGAAGCGATACTAAGACTTTGATTAAGCGTTCGGTATCTTTAGGATGAAGACCGATACTAGGTTCATCTAGAATATACATCGAACCGACAAGGCTGCTTCCAAGCGATGTCGCCAGATTGATACGTTGCGATTCGCCACCGGAAAGTGAGGCTGAATTCCTGTTGAGTGTAAGATAATCCAAACCAACATCTACTAAAAAAGCAAGCCGATTATTGATTTCTATCAACAAGCGTTTGGCGACTTTCTGGTCGTATTCGTTCAATTCGAGTTCTTTGAAGTATGCCGTCAATTTTCGAATCGGCAAATCGACTAAATCCGAAATCGTTTTTCCGGCAATCTTAACATAGGAAGCTTCCACGCGCAGGCGTTTTCCTTTGCAGGAATAACATTTGGTTTTGCCACGGTAACGCGATAGCATAACACGATTTTGTATTTTATAATTTTTTTCTTCGAGTTCTTTGAAGAAAGTATTCAATCCTTGGAAATACTGATTGCCTTTCCATACCAAATCTTTCTGCTCCTCATTCAATTCGAAAAAAGGTTTGTGAATGGGGAAATCAAATTTATAAGCGTTGTTTACCAATTGATCACGATACCAGCCCATGCTTTCCCCGCGCCAAGGAAAAAGCGCATTTTCAAAAACGGAAAGTGCCGTATTCGGGATGACTAATTCTTCATCGATGCCAATGATGTTGCCGTATCCTTCGCAAACAGGGCAGGCACCATACGGATTGTTGAAACTAAATAAATGTACATTAGGTTCCAAAAATGAAATGCCGTCGAGTTCGAAATTGTTACTGAAGTCGAAGCGTTTTTCAGCATCAAGTTCCTGCAAATAACAGAACCCTTTTCCTTCGAAGAAAGCGGTCTGCACCGCATCTGAAAGGCGATTGTAGAATTCTTCTTCTTCCTTGACAACAATTCTGTCTATGATTAACAGGATGTCTTTATGGTCTAAGTCATGTGGTTGAATTTCATCAAGACGCACCATTTGTGTATCTACCAAAATTCTAGCAAAACCCTGTTGCAACAATACTTTAAGTTTATCTTCGAGCTTGCGCCCTTCCTCCAAATGTATTGGCGCCAGCAGCAGCCATTTGCTATCCAACGGAAAAGACTTTACGGTAGTGACGACATCTGTAACGGTATTTTTCTTTACTTCCTGACCTGAAATGGGGGAAAAGGTTTTGCCGATACGGGCAAAAAGTAATTTGAGGTAATCATATATTTCAGTCGAAGTTCCGACAGTTGAACGCGCGTTGGTCGTGTTTACTTTTTGTTCGATAGCTATAGCCGGGGCGATTCCTTTGATATAATCGACTTTCGGTTTGTCGAGTCGCCCGAGAAATTGACGCGCGTACGAAGACAGGCTTTCAACATAACGGCGTTGCCCTTCGGCATATAGCGTATCGAAAGCCAATGACGATTTCCCGGAACCAGACAATCCGGTAATAACGACCAGTTTGTTTCGAGAAATAGCGACATCAAGGTTTTTAAGATTGTGAACCTGAGCGCCTTTAATAATAATGTTTTTCTTGGGCTCGAGTAGTGAAATGTCTGTTGGTATCATAGCAAAAAGAATTGAGCAAAGATAATTAAAACTGCCAGTAGAAAAAGGAGCCTCTCGTGTTAAAAAATTTGTTTGTGATTTTTTGGTAATGCTTTTTCACACCTGAGTTTTATTCAAAGTTGTACTGTTAATGCTGACCTTATTGTATGAATAGTGTTAAACTTTCAATATTTATTTGCATTTAAAAAATAAATTGCACTACATTTGGCTAAATATTAATCCTTAATTAACATCTGCCTATACCAAAAACTACTTTTTAGAGATATTCCTCCTAATTAAACTAATAACTAAAAAGGTAATTTTATGGCTAATGTTCAAACACCAGATGCATTATTGGTGAAAAGCTATATTGCTGGCGATGAGTCCGCTCTAGCTACGTTAATCAATAGGCATCAATCCAAAATATACGGCTTTATTTTTTCTAAAATATCAGATAGGGATTTAACCGATGATATTTTTCAGGATACTTTTATTAAAGTCATCAAAACGTTAAAAGCGAACTCTTATAACGAAGAAGGTAAATTTCTTCCGTGGGTAATGCGTATTGCGCACAATCTAATTATCGACCATTTTCGAAGAAACAAAAAGATGCCGATGTATCGCGAGACCGAAGAATTTTCTATTTTTTCGATTATGACCGACAATTCGATGACCATCGAAAATAAAATGATTACCGATCAGGTTGAAAAAGATCTCAAAAAACTTATCGAAGAACTTCCCGAAGACCAAAAAGAAGTATTGGTAATGCGGATTTATCAAGATTTGAGTTTCAAAGAAATATCAGAATTGACGGGCGTTAGCATCAATACTGCGTTGGGAAGAATGCGTTATGCTTTGATGAATTTGAGAAAAGTAATAGACAAGCATCAAATAATTTTGACCAATTAACAATAATATTCTAAATGCCACGTTGTTGTATAAACACAATAACCCAAGTATGGCAAAAATTTACTCTCAAGAAACATTAGTTACCGCATCAATGAAACCAAAAAGAGAAACAGTTTCTTTTTTATTAAATTACTCGAAAGCACTAAGCTTTATTAAAGTGGGTAAAATGAACATCGAGACGATAGCTAATTGAAAGAAACATCCCGGCAATTACCGGGATGTTTTTTTTTGATATTCCTCCAAAACTGATTTCCTTCCGATTGTTCTCGTGATGATGTCCTTTTCTAAATCCCATCCACGTGCCGGAGAATATTCTCTTCCGTACCATATAATTTGAAGGTGTAGCTCGTTCCACAATTTTTCAGGAAAAATCCGCTTAGCATCTCGCTCCGTCTGCACGACATTTTTTCCATTGCTCAGATTCCAACGGTACAGCAACCGGTGAATGTGCGTATCCACCGGAAAAGCTGGAATGCCAAAAGCTTGGCTCATCACAACACTCGCCGTTTTATGTCCGACGGCAGGGAGCGATTCCAAAGCCTCAAAACTTTGCGGCACTTTTCCATCGTACTTAGCAATCAGGATTTCTGACAGCCCGTGAATTCCTTTCGATTTCATCGGTGACAATCCACACGGTCGGATAATATCCTGAATTTCTTCAACCGTCCATTTCACCATATCATAAGGATTATCTGCCTTCGCAAAAAGCAACGGCGTAATCTGATTCACTCGAACATCTGTGCATTGAGCCGATAACAATACCGCGATCAGCAGTGTATAGGCGTCCTGATGATCGAGCGGCACCGACACGACGGGATACAATTCTTTTAACGTATTTATAACAAACGTTGCACGCTCTTTCTGGGTCATTGTCGTATTTTTATGAGGTAAAAATAGCACAATTTTTATGTTGCGCCTAATCCGGCTATTCGTTACAATCTGTCATTGCAAAATGAAACGGCATAGCAACAACAGAGAGCGCCACATATCGCAATGACAGGATTTTCACTGCTATCCGGGGCGGGCATTCCGTTAACCTAGAAACCTAAAACTAAAAACCTCAAGAATGACGACACTAAAAAAAGGCGACAAAGCACCTGACTTTTCAGCAAAAGACCAAGACGGAAATACCCATTCTTTGGCCGGTTATAAAGGGAAAAAAGTAGTGGTTTTCTTTTATCCAAAAGCTGATACACCGGGATGCACTGCTGAAGCCTGCGACTTACGTGATAATTACGAACGCTTTGTGGCGCACAATTATGCGCTGCTTGGCGTTAGTGCTGATACTGCCAAATTACAGCTGAAATTCAAAAACAAATTTGATTTACCTTTCCCGTTGTTGGTAGACGAGGACAAATCGGTGATCAATGCCTTTGGAGTTTGGGGTCCGAAAAAGTTTATGGGTCGGGAATTCGATGGAATCATCAGAACGACCTTTATCATCGATGAAAATGGAATCATCGAAGAAGTAATTTCAAACGTCAAGACAAAAGAACACGCCTCTCAGATTTTAAAATTAAGGAATAAAAAAAAGGGATACGCTAGTATGACTTATCCCTTTTTTTAACTGTTTTATTATTTCGTTTCCTCCAAAATTTTGTTCGGATCATAACCAAAAAGCTGGTGCTGCTTGATGATGTCGGCAATACCCTGTGGTAGCATATTTTCCCAGCCGGTTTTCCCGTGATAAATCATTTTCAATACTTCGCGCGAGAAAACTTCAAGCGTATGTGGGTCAAAATCATCAATATCGACCACTTTGCCATTAAACTTGAAGAATTTATACAACTCTTTCATCCTTGGATGTACTTTCAAGTTTTCAGAATTAATGATTTCACCATTGTCGCCCAGCATCGGATATAAGAATACTTTTAAATCGCGGTAAAACAATTTCCCGAAAGCTTCTAGAATACCACCACTCAAATGGCGGTAGTATTTTTCATCAAAGATATCAATCAGGTTGTTGACACCCATCGCCAATCCCATACGGGCTTTGGTATAATTAGAGAAGTATTCGACTACTTTATAATATTCTTGGAAATTCGAAATCATTACCGTTTGCCCTAATGAACAAAGTAATTCTGCCCGATCCATGAAATCCCGTTCGTCAATTTCGCCTTCAGAACGAAGGTTGGACAGTGTGATTTCGAAAACCACCAAGGTGTTTTCTTTCTCCACTTTGCTCTCCGCTAGAAACATCTTTAGGGACTTTTCATACATGTCCATATTGACACTTGTCACCGGGCGGAAACTTCCACGCAAAGCCAGTATATTTTTTTTGTATAAAATAGAAGCGGGAAGAATGTTTTTTCCTTCCGGATCGAACATTACCGCATCGGTCATTCCGTTTTTAACCAACTGCAAACTCATCAGACGATTGTCGACATCGGCAAAACGCGGTCCCGAGAAATTGATGGTATCCACTTCTAATTGGTCTTTATCCAAATGGTCATAGAGATAACGCAATAATTTTTTAGGATCATTGTATTTATAAAAAGCGCCGTAAATCAAATTCACGCCCAAAGCTCCCAGTGTTTCCTGCTGTAGACGCGCATCGGTTTCCTTAAAACGAATGTGAATACTGATATCATTGTAATCTTCATCCGGCTCAATCTGAAAACGAATTCCAACCCAACCGTGGCCTTTGAATTGTTTCGCAAAATCAATCGTGGCAACGGTATTGGCATAACTGAAGAACATTTTGTTCGGATGCTTTTCCCGGCTCAGACGTTTCTCGATCAGATTAACTTCATGCGTTAGCATTTTTTTTAATCGACTTTCAGTAACATAACGACCATCTTCTTCGATACCATAAATGGCATCACTAAAGTCTTTATCGTAAGCTGACATAGCTTTTGCAATCGTTCCAGAAGAACCACCACTTCTAAAGAAATGTCTTACAGTTTCCTGGCCCGCACCGATTTCAGCAAATGTTCCGTAAATATTTTCATTTAAATTAATGCGAAGTGCCTTGTCTTTCGTTGAAGGAATTTGTTCGATGACTTTGTCACCTTTTAATTTAATTTGTTTATCCATTATCGGTAGGTTGCGTATGATGCATTACAAAGTTAACAAAATAGGGCTTTACCAAAAGAGAAATAATAGTATTTTTGTAAAAAAAATAACATACGTGAAGGTTTATTTTTTAGGTACCGGAACATCACAAGGCATTCCTGTTATTGGAAGTGATCATCCTGTCAGTCAAAGTGCTGATACGAAAGATAAAAGACTGCGTGTTTCCATTTGGATTCATTGGGAAAAGTATTCGTATGTTATTGACTGCGGTCCCGATTTCCGGCAGCAAATGCTGGCATCAAATTGCCGTCAGCTCGATGGGATTTTATACACCCACGAACACGCCGATCATACCGCTGGCCTCGATGATATCCGACCGTTCAATTTTCGGCAGGGCGCGATTCCTATCTTTGCACACGAAAGGGTTATCGACAATCTCAAAAGGCGTTTTGATTATGTTTTTGCAATTGAAGATAAATATCCCGGAGCGCCTTCTGTCAGTGCAATTGAAGTTGAAAATAATATTCCCTTTGCCATTGGAAATAAAACCGTGATTCCAATTAATGTCTATCACGGTAACCTTCAGGTTTTTGGCTATCGCATCGATGATTTTGCGTACCTGACAGATGTCAAAACGATTGCAATTCCTGAAATTGAGAAGCTAAAAGGAGTTAAAGTACTGGTGGTCAATGCCCTTCGAGAAGAGGCGCATCACTCTCATTTTAATCTTGAGGAAGCTTTAGACTTCATTGCTTTGATTCAACCCGAGAAAACTTACCTGACACACATCAGTCATACGTTTGGGTTTCACGAAGCAATTCAGAAAAGATTGCCACAAAACGTATATTTGGCGTATGATAATTTAGAAATTACCATTTAAAATTTTAAAAATGAAAAAATCACTTTTCCTTTACCTCTTTATTTTAGCCGTGTTGATCAATATTTTTACCTATATGTACTATAGTAAAAAGAATACTTTCGATGAAACACAATTCAATTTAACCAACACCAAATTTCGCGATAGCCTGACATCGGTTTCCGAAAAACTGGCGGATGCTAATTACTTTTCGTTGGAAAATAATGAGAATGCACAGAATTATTTCGATTCGAAAGACGGAAAGAAATTTATTCCGTATGAAAAATTGATTCCATATGTGAAGGAAAAATTAATGGATTTGAATGAAAACCCAAAAGGGAATCCGTACATCGGGCAAGATCAAATCGGTGCCCAAAAATTCATCATCAATAAAGCCAAGGTGCTGAATCACCGTTGGATTATTGCCGATTACAGCGACGGGGAATATTGGGGCGAAGTGCTTTTGAAGTATTTCATAAATG
>JBBRXW010000027.1:0-12675 GCA_038238295.1 Flavobacteriales bacterium
AATCCGCCAGCGTAAATTCTAAAGTAATCGAAGGGACTTGATTCAGATTAAACACCTCCGATTCGTATACCGGCAAAGTAGCTTTCGCGGCAGCATCGCTTTCTGTAAGTAAAGGATTATCAGTATTACTGCAGTATAGCAATAGCAGAATCGGAAATACAAAAAACAGTTTTTTCATAGCAATTGTTTTTTTTCAAAGATAAGGTTTTTCCGTAAATCAGCTTGTAAAATAATGCTAATGAACGATTTCGAAAAAAACAGCCGCCTGCGATGCTGCTTGAAATGAAGGGCATCTCCAATCAAAAACAACCTTTAAGATTCGCCTAAAAAAAGAAACACAAAAGTATGTTAAGTTAACATTACCATTTATTCCGCTATAAAACTTGTATATTAATAAATTGTTATTATTTTTATTAAAATATTCGTATAATAATCACTTAATAAATGAAATACCCAGCAATTCAAAATTACATCGGCGGGAAGTTTGTCGATGCTTCAACCTCAAAAACCATGGAGGTAATTTCTCCGTCAGATGGCACCCTTCTTTCAACCGTTCCAATGTCCTCCGCAAAAGAGTTAGACAATGCCGTAAAAGCAGCGCAGGCGGCCTTTCCGGGCTGGAGCAAAACCCCTATCAAGGAGCGCGTTCAAGTCTTTTTTCGCTATAAATTTTTACTCGAAAAACACCTCAAAGAACTCGCCGAATTGTGCAGCGAAGAAAACGGAAAAACCTACGGAGAATCGGTAGCAGAAATAGAAAAATGCATCGAATTGACAGAGTTCGCGACTTCATTGCCGCAGCTTATTCAAGGCGAACTATTGGAAGTCAGCAAAGGCGTCGAATGCCGAACCGAACATGTGCCATTGGGCGTTGTAGCTTCCATCGTGCCGTTCAATTTTCCATCGATGGTGCCAAACTGGACCATCCCAAATGCGATCGCTTTAGGAAACTGCATGATCATCAAACCGTCCGAAAAAGTGCCGTTGAGCTGCGGAAGATTGGCAGAATTATTAAAAGAAGCCGGTTTGCCCGATGGTGTTTTCAATGTCGTTCATGGCGATGTCGAAATCGTTGAAGCCATCTGCGACCATCCGAATATCGAAGCCGTTTCGTTTGTAGGCTCGACTAAAGTGGCGAAAATTGTCTATCAAAGAGCGACGAGTAATTACAAGCGATGCCTGTCTTTAGGCGGTGCGAAAAATCACCTAATGGTTTTGCCGGATGCGATTCCTGAAATGACCGCTCAAAATGTAGCGGCTTCAATGTCAGGGTGTGCCGGACAACGTTGTATGGCCGCTTCAGCAATGATTGGTGTTGGAAACGTTGATGCCATTGTTGAAAAAATTTGTGACGAAGCCCGTAAAATTATTCCAGGCAAAAACCTCGGAGCGGTAATCGATAAAGTTTCCCAAGAACGCATCGAACGCTACATCACACAAGCAGAAAAAGACGGTGCTAAAATCCTAGTTGATGGTAGAAATACCAAAGTGGCCGGGAAAGAAAACGGAACGTATGTTGGTCCAACCGTGATCGATTATGTGACTTCCAATATGAGCGTGGCGACCGAAGAAATTTTTGGACCAGTGATCTCTATCCTAAGAACCAATACCGTCGATGAAGCTTTAGCAATAGAAAACGCTAACCCTTACGGAAATGCCGCAAGTGTCTTCACCCAAAACGGCGGCATGGCACGCTACATCATCGATAGAGCCAGTGCCGGAATGATCGGTGTCAATGTTGGCGTTCCAGTACCAAGAGAACCATTCAGTTTTGGAGGTTGGAACGACAGTAAATTCGGAGTAGGTGATATCACCGGAAAAAGCTCGATCGAATTCTGGACGAAACTCAAAAAGAGCACCATCAAATGGAACGCTGAAGCCGGTGTCAACTGGATGAGTTAAGAAGAAAGTATCAAAATTTTCAGGAGCTAATCCCGCTATACGCAGTATCTCTGCGAGGATACTTGCTGCTATCGGGGCTAGAGCATGCGCTTCATTAGAAACCCATTTTAAAATTTATAATTCAAAATAATAAAAATGATTACGAAAGAACAAACAATGACGAAAGAAGAAATCATCAGTGACAGCAAAGAATTCAGTTTATTCTCCTGGTCGGCACAAGCGAGTGTCAACCCAATAGCTATAGAAAGAGCCGAAGGCGTATACCTTTATGAATACGGCGGCAACAGAATCATCGATTTTTCATCCGGCTTAATGTCTGTCAATATCGGACATGGCGACCAGCGTGTCACGGCAGCAGTCGTAGAACAAATGGAAAAGGTAAGCTTCGTCACGCCATCGTGCACAACCGAAGTTAGAGCCAAACTATCTAGAAAACTGGCCGAGATTTGCCCCGGTGATTTAAACAAAGCATTCTACACCTTGTGTGGAACTTCTTCAATGGATAACGCCATTAAACTCGCAAGACTATACACAGGAAGGCATAAAATTATCGGAAGATACCGTGCGTTTCACGGCGGCTCTATTGGTGGAATGACCGTCGGTGGCGATCCAAGAAAAATAGCGAACGATTCACAGCAAATGCCCAACGCGGTGCATATAGACGATCCGTATTATTTCTTTGGAATGAAAGATTTAGACGATGCAACGAAGTTGAATTTAAGCCTTGAATATGTAGAAAGAGTCATTCACTTCGAAGGAAAAACCAATATTGCCGCTTTCATCTTTGAGGGCGAAAGCGGTTCTTCGGGCTGCCTGCACTATCCAAAAGGATATTTGAAAGGTGTCAAAGCGCTTTGTGAAAAATACGGAATTCTGTTTATTGCTGATGAAGTGATGAGCGGATTCGGCCGTACCGGAAAATGGTTTGGCTTCGAAAACCACGACATCGTTCCCGATATGGTCTGCATGGCAAAAGGATTGACTTCTTCGTATTTGCCACTGGGTTGCCTGATGGTTACCGATACAATCGCCGAAAAATTTGAGAATACCCCAATGATGATTGGTCTTACCTATAACGGTCATCCGGTAGCTTTGGCTGCGTCTTTAGCAGTAATTAATATTTATGAAAGCGACCGATTGATCGAGAATACCCGAGAAATGGGAGCCTACCTCGAATCAAGAATCGAAGCCATGAGAGCGCAGCATCCAAGTATGGGTGGTTTTAGAAATACAGGGCTATTAGGTTGTCTCGATGTTTTGAAAAATAAAACCACAGGAGAATTGATTGCACCATATAATGCAACCGGAGATGATTTAAAAGTCACCAACCAAATCGCTGCCAAAGTAAGAGCACTCGGATTATACACCTTCGTGCGCTGGGGTTATATTTTCATAGCACCACCACTGACGATTACCAAAGATCAAATCGATGAAGGCTTGGCGATTATCAGCGAAGCTTTAAAAATTTCCGATGCAGCTTTAGTCTTTTAAACCAATTCAAAATTTTTAATGTCTGAACACCTCAATACTGCAAACTCCGCTTTGTATAGCGAAGACTTGGCCCCGGTTGCAAGCAACAAGCGGACTTGGTCTACATGGAATTATGCCGCTCTCTGGATCAGCATGAGTCTTTGTATTCCTACCTATATGCTGTCGAGTTCGTTGATTGAAGGCGGGATGAATTGGTGGCAGGCAATACTGACGATATTTTTAGGAAACACCATTGTTTTGATTCCCATGCTTTTGAACGGTCATGCCGGAGCAAAATATGGCATTCCATTTCCGGTTTTTGCACGAGCAAGTTTCGGAACTACAGGCGCGAACATTCCAGCTTTATTGAGGGCCATTGTAGCGTGTGGTTGGTTTGGTATTCAAACCTGGATTGGCGGTTTTGCCCTCTTTCAAATGATGCGTTTGTGGGTTCCATCGTTGGATACCTTACCGCAGATTTTTCCGGATTCGTGGGGATTGCAAACTGGCCCAGCCATTTGTTTCCTCGCATTTTGGATGTTGAACATGTATGTAGTCTATCTTGGAGTAGAAAGCATTCGAAAATTATTGGTTTTTAAAGCCATATTTTTACCCGTTGCCGCTTTGGCTTTATTGGCTTGGGCATTCGTTGCAGCCCACGGATTGGGACCAATTTTAGCAACACCGTCTAAATTTACAAATACAACTGATTTCTTTCATTTCTTTTTTCCAGCCTTGACAGGAATGGTCGGGTTTTGGGCAACGTTGTCTCTCAATATTCCTGATTTCACGCGATATGCGACTTCTCAAAAAGCGCAGATCAAAGGGCAAGTTTATGGTTTGCCAACTTCGATGACACTATTCGCTTTTGTAGGTGTCGTGGTGACTTCTGCAACGACGATTGTATTTGGAACTACGATTTGGGATCCGGTCGTTTTAGCCGGAAAGTTCGACAGCAAATTGCTGGTGAGTGCCGCGATGATTGCCGTAGCGATTTCGACATTAGCCACGAATATTGCCGCTAATATTGTCAGCCCTGCGAATGATTTCGCGAACTTGTCTCCATCAAAAATCGATTTTAGAAAAGGCGGATATATCACTGGAGTGATTGGAATTTTAATATTTCCGTGGAAATTAATTGCCGATCCAACGGGATATATTTTTACGTGGTTGGTGGGCTATTCGAGTTTGCTCGGACCAGTCGGGGGAATTCTGATTGTCGATTACTATTTCATCAGAAAACAAACCTTGATCGTAGATGATTTATACAACCCGAAAGGAGTCTACAGTTTTACCAGTGGATTTAATACCAATGCAATTGCAGCATTATTAGTAGGAATCATTCCCAACGTACCGGGATTTCTAACTACTATAAAAGCAGTCAATACAGATGCTTTCCCAGAATGGATTTCAGGATTGTACCATTACGCTTGGTTCGTCGGATTTGGCATTAGCGGATTGGTATATTGGCTTTTAATGAAGAATAAAAAATAAAAATTACAATGAGCATTTTAATAAAAAACGGAAGAATCATAACGGCCACAGATGATTATCAGGCTGATATTTATATTGAAGGAGAAACAATAGCTGCAATTGGTAAAAACTTAAATGTCAATGCCGATCAGGAAATCGATGCGAAAGGAAAACTAGTAATGCCAGGCGGAATCGACCCACACGTGCACCTCGACATGCCTTTCATGGGAACCTATAGCAGCGATAATTACGAAACCGGAACGCGAGCCGCTTTATATGGAGGAACAACAACAGTTATCGATTTTATCTTGCAAACCCAAGGGAAAAGTCTTCAATCAGCATTACAAGAATGGAAATCTCGAAGCGATAATAATGCTGTTGGAGATTATAGTTTCCACATGGCGGTAACCGATTTCAATGACGACACAAAAAAAGAAATCCAGCATTTTATAGAACAAGAAGGCATCACCTCATTCAAAACATTCATGGCGTATAAAGGCGCTTTGATGATTGATGACCGCCAGATGATTGGTCTGATGGAAGAAGTCAAAAAGCACGGCGGCTTAATTAATGTTCATGCTACCAATGGAGATATGATCGATTATCTGATTGGAAAACACCGATCCGAAGGAAAATTGTCGCCACTATACCATTATTTATCGCAACCAGAAATCACCGAAGCTGAAGCCAGCGAACGTTTTGTCGACATGGCAAGTTATACCGAATGTCCGGGTTATATAGTGCATCTTACTTGTGAAGGCGCTCTGAATGCCGTACGAAATGCCACGCGTAGAAACCAAAAAATGTTTGTAGAAACCTGCATTCAGTATTTGATTTTGGATGCTTCTTTATATGAAAATGATTTCGAAGGTGCCAAATGGGTCATGTCACCACCTTTGCGAGAGAAAAAAGATCAGGAAACGTTGTGGGCCGGATTGAATCAAGGATTGGTTCAGGTCGTCGCAACCGATCACTGTCCCTTCATGTGGGAACAAAAACTGATGGGAAAAGATGATTTTTCTAAAATTCCAAATGGACACCCTGCGATTGAAAACAGAATGGAATTACTCTTTAGTGAAGGCGTCAACAAAGGCAAAATCACATTGAATAAATATGTAGAAGTAGCTAGTACCAATGCTGCCAAAATCTTCGGAATGTTCCCTAAAAAAGGAACAATTGCCGTGGGAAGTGACGCTGATATTATGATTTTAGATCCGAATGAAGTGCATACACTTTCTGCCAAAACACATCATATGAATGTCGATTATAGCGGCTATGAAGGTTGGGAAGTCAAAGGAAAAGTAAAAACCGTTTTATTACGTGGAAGAATCGTAATCGACAATAATGAATGTAAAGTCGCTAAAGGATACGGGCAGTTTGTGAAGAGAAATAAAGTAGAAGGAAAAATATAAAAACTATGGCAAGAATTGTAAAATCAGGAATCATCCAGTTAAGTTTAGCCAAAACCGAAGGTGAAGGAACCATCCCGGAAATCATGGAAGCAATGCTGCAAAAGCACATTCCCTATATTGAAGAAGCTGGAAGGCAAGGTGTTCAGATTTTGTGCTTTCAAGAAATTTTCAATACGCCGTATTTTTGTCCCGGACAAGACAGCGCGTGGTATGCTTCCGCAGAAACGGTTCCGGGTCCAACAACAGAAAGAATGCAGGTGTATGCCAAGAAATACAATATGGTCATTGTCGTTCCAATCTACGAAAAAGAACAAGCTGGAGTCTATTATAATACTGCTGCCGTCATTGATGCAGACGGTACCTATTTAGGGAAATACCGTAAAAATCACATTCCACAAACGGGCGGCTTTTGGGAAAAATATTTCTTTAAACCGGGAAATTTGGGCTATCCAGTTTTTCAAACGAAATATGCCAAAATCGGCGTATACATTTGTTACGACCGCCACTTTCCGGATGGCGCACGATGTTTAGGATTGAATGGAGCGGAAATCGTTTTCAATCCATCAGCGACAACCGTGGGACAATCGCAATATTTATGGAAATTAGAACAACCTGCGCATGCCGTAGCCAACGGTTACTTCATGGGTTGCATCAATAGAGTCGGCGAAGAAAAACCATGGAATCTCGGACGATTCTACGGCACATCGTATTTTGTCAATCCACTCGGAGAAATTATCGCCTGTGCTTCGGAGGATAAAGATGAATTGCTTGTTGCGGAATTTGATTTAGATTTAATCGAACAAATTCGCGGAAAATGGCAGTTTTATCGCGACCGTCGACCAGAAACCTACCATGAAATTGTCGCCCCTTAAACCTACAACCAATATAATTAAAATTAAAAGATATATGAGTATTAAAAATAACCGATTAACCACTGCGGAATATCACCAAAATTTCACCGATATCCATCCGCCTTTTGAAACTCCAGATGCTGCATTAACAGAGGCCAACCGCTGTTTGTTTTGTTATGATCCGCCTTGTATGAAATCGTGTCCAACATCGATCAATGTGCCAAAATTTATCAAGCAAATTGCAACGGATAATCTCAAAGGCTCGGCGCATACAATTTTTTCTTCCAATATTATGGGAGCAGGCTGCAGCAAAGTATGCCCTGTTGAAAAACTATGCGAAGGTGCCTGCGTCTATAATTTGATGCACGAAGAACCGATTCATATCGCCAGATTGCAACGTTATTCAACGGAAAAAGCGATGGATAAGCAATGGCAATTATTCGAACGCAAGCCGGCAACCGGAAAACGAGTCGCGATTGTTGGCGCTGGACCGGCAGGATTAAGTTGCGCACATACGTTGAGTCGCGAAGGCGTTGAGGTAACGATTTATGAAAAAGAAAGCAAAGGAGGTGGACTGATGACTTACGGTATTGCAGCCTACAAAGTGACGCCTGAATTCTGCGAAGATGAGGTAAATTATATCACTTCCATTGGCGGAATATCCATCAAATACAACCATGAACTCGGCAAACATTTCACGATAGAAGAACTGCAGCGCAATTATGATGCAGTGTATTTGGCATTTGGAGTAGGTCTAGCAAGACAATTAGATATTCCAGGTGAAAATTTATTCGGTGTGGTCGATGCGATAAAATTCATTTATGACCTTCGCGCTAACGAGTATTCAAAAATAGCTATAGGCGATAAAGTAGCCGTCATTGGAATGGGAATGACCGCTATTGATGCAGCAACTCAAGCCAAACGACTAGGTGCAGGCGAAGTACATTTAATTTACAGAAGAACGCAGGAAGAAATGCCGTGTACGGAAAAAGAGCTCAACATCGCCAAACTCGACGGTTGTAATATTATCTGGTTGGCTGCGCCGAAAGAAGTTTTAGGCGATGGCGAAAAGGTAACCCAATTGGTTTGTGATGTCATGAAATTGGGCGAGCCGGATGCCAGCGGCAGAAGGAGTCCAATAGAAACAGGAGAAACCTTTACATTGGATGTCGATATGGTCATCAAAGCGGCAGGGCAAATGCCGTTTTCAGATATGGTCAGCGCCGGTAAACTCGACAACAACAATGGGAAAGTTGCCGTGAAAGGCAAATCGGCTACGAGTGCTAACAATGTTTTTGCCGGTGGCGATTGTGTCAACGGAGGAAGAGAAGTCGTCGACGCGGTTCAAGCCGGGAAAGACGGCGCCGCCGCTATTGTTAAAGTAATCCTCAGCCCGGATTATATTCTTGAATCGGAATTGAAACCGGCTTTCAACAACTAATTTAAAACTATTATTTAAAATAAAAAATATGGCAGATATATCAACCGATTTCCTTGGAATCAAATCGCCGAATCCGTTCTGGCTCGCCAGTGCGCCACCAACTGATAAGTTAATCAATGTTGTACGTGCCTTCGAAGCAGGATGGGGCGGAGTTGTATGGAAGACCTTAGGATCGCAAGTCAAAAATGTTTCGTCGCGTTATTCTTCAGTAGATTACGGAGGCAAACGTATGATGGGATTCAACAACATCGAATTAATCAGCGACAGACCTTTGGAAATCAACCTTCGTGAAATTACCGAAGTCGTAAAAATGTTTCCCGACCGCGCAATGATTGTTTCCTTAATGGCAGACAACGACCGTCAATCATGGCATGAACTCATTATGAAATGCGAAGATGCCGGGGCAATGGGATTCGAATTAAACTTTGGCTGCCCACACGGAATGACGGAACGAGGCATGGGTGCCGCTGTTGGCCAAGATCCTGAAATCGCCAAAATGGTAGTTGAATGGGTCATGGAAAAAGCTACCATTCCCGTCATTACAAAACTAACACCTAACGTTCACTCAGTGGTTCCTACGGCACGTGGTGCTGTCGAAGGCGGCACGAGCGCACTCAGTTTAATCAATACCATTCAAAGTGTCACCGGTGTCGACTTAGATACGTTGGTGCCAAACCCATACGTTGCGGGTAAAAGCGTTTTCGGAGGCTATTGTGGCCCGGCAGTAAAACCAATTGCATTGAAAATGTTGACAACTGTAGCACAAGATCCAATCACATCGCGAGTGCCGATTTCCGGAATTGGAGGGGTCAGCACATGGAAAGATGCTGTAGAATTCATGCTACTTGGAGCGACTTCCGTTCAGGTGTGTACCGCAGCAATGAATCACGGTTTCAGGATCGTTGAAGACATGTGTGAGGGTTTGAGCAACTGGATGGACGAAAAAGGTTATCAGAAAACGACCGACTTCATCGGAAAATCTGTAGAGAAAATCACACATTGGGAAGACCTCGATATCAATTACCACCACATCGCCAAAATCGACCAGGACAAATGCATCCACTGTGGCTTGTGTTATATCGCTTGCGAAGATACGTCGCACCAATCGATAAATGTCGACAGAGGCAATCCGTATAACAATTACACCGTCAAAGAAGAAGAATGTGTAGGCTGTAATTTGTGTAAATTGGTTTGCCCGGTAGAAGATTGCATCACGATGGAAGAACATCGCGTCGCGCCGGATTATGTCAACTGGAAAGACTGGCAAAGAGAAGGGCGTCCTCTTAACGATCATTAAAATTTAAACCAGCATGAAAATAAACGCTGCTCGACTTCAAAGTCATTTTGAAGCCATGAGTCTTATTGGTAAAATCGGAGAAACCGGCACCTGTCGTCCCGCACATACCGAACTCGAAAAGCAAGGATTCGAAATCGCCGCTTCGTGGATGCAAGAAGCCGGAATGAAAACCCATATCGATAATTTCGGAAATCTCATCGGAAGACTCGAAGGAAAAAACCCGGAGTTACCCTGCTTAATGATGGGTTCCCATCTCGATTCGCAGCCGTACGGCGGAAGATTTGATGGTGTTGCTGGGGTACTATGCGCCATCGAAGTGGCAACAACTTTAGCCGAAAATACCATTCAACCCAACCGCAGCATCGAAGTGATTTCATTTGCCGATGAAGAAGGCTGGCGTTTCAATAAAGGACTTTTCGGCTCTCGTGGCATCCTCGGAAAACTCGAAGAAGGAGAATTGCAGCGCGCCGACAAAGACGGCATCACCCGCGAGCAGGCACTAAAGAATTTTGGTTGCGACAGCACTAAATTTGCAGCTTCAGAATACAAAGCAGGAAGCATTTTTTGTTTCCTAGAATTGCATATAGAACAAGGCCCGGTGCTCGATATGGCGCATAAGCCAATTGGCGTAGTGTCTGGAATTTCAGGCCCGCTATGGTGGACGGTCAAGCTCAAAGGAATGGCCGGTCACACCGGTTCGGTTCCGATGCCCATTCGTAAAGATGCTTTGATGGGCGCCGCCGAAATCATCGTGGCAGTCAATGAGATTGCTACGCAGATTCCAGGAGCACCAACCGTCGGAACTGTCGGTACCATTCAGGTTTTTCCGGCATCCAGGAATATCATTCCCGAGGAAGTCGTCTTTACGGTCGATCTCCGTGACATCGATTTAGATCGCCGCAATCGCTACGAAAAACAACTCCGCGACCGCATCGAAGCCATCACTAAAAAGCACCAACTCACGTATTCGATTTCAGAAGACACCAAAAGCGATCCACGGTATTGTGCCGACTGGATCAAGAAAATAATTCACGAAGAATGCGAAGCCCTACAACTCGATGCGCCCGAACTGATGAGCGGCCCTTTCCACGATGCGTTGGCATTATCTTACGCCTGCGATTACGGGATGATTTTCGTTCGCTGCAAAGACGGCATCAGCCACAACCCGCTCGAGTATTCTTCGTACGAAGACCTGGCTCTCGGTACTAATGTAATGTTGGGAACCGTGTTGCAGATTCTTAAAAAGTAGCTTTTTCTTTTGGGCGTGCCACCACCTGCGCGCACTCCGGTGCTGTCGGGTCATCCGCTAAATCTTAAAGCCCATTCCTAAAAAGAGGAACGGTCTTTAAGGATACCGCTACTACCCCTCACGCACATTCATTAGAATGCATTTATCGTTTCAAGGAGAAATGCGATTTATAGGTGCCGGTACGATGCGTATTTGGGTCGATATAATCTACCGAAAACCAATAATCGGTCGATGGCAATGGATGCCCATTATAGGTACCGTCCCAACCTTTTCCTGTTGGACTTATTTCCTTAATAAATTTTCCATAACGGTCGAAAATAAAGACCTTTGAATCCATCTGGTTCTGCAAGCCATCAATATTCCAGGTGTCGTTATAGGTGTCGTCATTGGGGGTAAAGAACTTCGGATAATCTATAATCAATACATCGCCTTTTAGGTCGGTACAACCCTGCGTATCTTTCACCGAAAGATGATGTATGCCGCTGCTGACAGTATAAAAAATATTTGAATCCTGGAATGCTCCATTATCCATTTGATACAAGAACGGTCCGGTTCCCGCCGGCGTAGTAATGATAACATACGGATTATCTGCAAAAGCCGCACTAACATCTGCAGAAAAGACTGTTGTAAAAACTGTTGCCGTTACTGTCGCAAATACAGGATCAGAAACACAGAAGGTATGATTGTTTGTGGCGATTACGGAGTAGGTACCGCCTAGGGTCGCCTCATAAGTATTATCGGTAGCAGCCCCAATCACCGCGCCTCCGAAATACCATTCAAAATCATAGTCAACATTGTTCAGTCCGGTATTAAACGTATGGGATTGTATGGTGTTTCCTGTCGCTAACTCTACACAGATAATCCCATCTTCCAAAGTCGGTTTTGGTAAAGGGTTAACAGTAACCACAATATACGCTGCACTACCGACACAAGTATTCAGACTTGGTGTGACCGTATAGACGGCCGTTCCGCCATTATTTGTCGCCAAGGTTTGGGCAATTAAATTCCCGGAATCATCTGATGCTCCTGTCACATTATTTTGTATAACGGACCATGAAAAATTAGCTCCGATAACATCTGCGTTCAGGTTAAAATTGGTTATACCGCCACTACAAATCGCATATGGAGTCACTCCAACGACTTGCGGTGTTGGATTTACAGCTACGGTTTTTATTGCGGTGGCATTCAAACAAGTGCCAGATCCAAAAACGGTATAGGTGATGTCTGTATTTCCGGGGGCGATACCAACAATATATCCTGTTGTTGGATTAATTGTAGCAATGGACGGATTGGAAGAACTCCAGGTTCCGCCTGTAATAGTTGAAAAGAAGGATGTTGTCAAGCCCTGACAAATAATCTGATTGCCGCTAAGAGTTCCTGCATTAGGCTGAGCGGTGATTGTTATGGTAGCCAGCGAAGAGTCATTGGTGCAAGGCGCTACTGCGGTAAGTGTATAGGTAAAGGTACTTGTTGTAGCTCCCAAAGCAGGAGTATAGGTTCCCCCAGCAGCATTGAAAGTCCCCCCGACGCCTGAGGAGCGAGTCCAGGTTCCCCCGGCTTGTTCCCCTGTTATGAGTGAA
>JBBRXW010000028.1:0-12645 GCA_038238295.1 Flavobacteriales bacterium
CCATTTGTCGCCTGCCAAACGGGATTGAAAAGTCTGGCTGTATTTTCCTTCAGGAATCCCTAAAAACTTCACGACTTGTTTTGTCGTTTCATAACATTGGTGCCGGTAACAAAACTCATGTGCCGGCGATGGGGTATTGCAGCACGAACCATCGATTTTGCAATGCGATTTGGTGATATCCGTTTTGCGGATATGACGTTCGGGAATGCCGTGATAGGAAAATAATAAATGGTCGTATTGGAATGTGTCGAGTTGTTTTTTTATCGAATGTGATAACGATTTGATGTAGCCTGGTTGGTTGTAAAATGCCGGAACAATCGTGAATTTCATTTCAGGAAAATGCTTTTTTCGCAAGTCTTCTGCCAACTCTAAAATAGTTACAGTCGAGGCCATCGCATGTTGCGGATATAAAGGAAAAAGCAGTACTTCATCAACACCTTTATCGTGCAATTCCTGCAAGCCTTTTAAAATAGTCATCGTGCCATAGCGCATTGATAAAGCGACAGGAACCGAGACCAAATCCTGAACTTTCTTTTGCATTCTTTTTGAAAGCACAATCAAAGGAGAGCCTTCATCCCACCAGATTTTCGCGTAAGCAGCGGCAGATTTTTCTGGTCTTTTTCTTAGGATAATGCCACGAACCAATAATGCCCGCAGCAGGAAAGGAACATCGATTACGTATTTATCCATTAGAAATTCATCGAGATAGGGTTTGACATCTTTTGGCGTCGGACTTTCGGGCGATCCGAGATTGACTAATAGAACTCCTTTCATTTGTTTTTGCTTTTGATAAATATAATCAAACTTCTTTTTATCAGATGGTGATTAACGGTTTTTTATTGGTTGTTGAATGCACGAAAACCAAATCATTAGATACTTTGATTCACCGACATCAGGTATTTTTTTGGAGTTGTTCCGAATTTCTTTTTGAAAGCGGCGATAAAGTGACTTCCGGTGCTGTAACCGATTTTCAGCCCAACTTCATTGACATTATACGAACCGCTGTCTAAAAATTTGCGGGCATAATTCATTTTATAATCGAATAGAAATCCATACACGGTGTCGCCATAAATCTGCTTGAAGCCCATTTTGAGTTTTTTCAAATTCAAACCGACCTGATCAGCAAGTTCTTGTAAACCGGGTGGTTCAGCCATATTGGCGATGACAATGTCTTTGGCTTTGCGAATTTTCATGACATTTTCTTCGTCTATCAGAAACGGACATTGTTCGGCATTAGCATCTTCCGAGCGGTTGAAATAAAGACTTAACAATTCGTAGCCTTTAGCTTTGTAATACAAATTTTTAATCGATGGATGCAAGTTGTAATGAAATATCTGGCTCAGTACGATTGCCATTGATGGGCTGATATCACTTTCATTATAATATTTTTTATCTTTATTTTCAACGCTTAGAAATGGAATATAATCGGCTTCGGTAGAAAATAGCGCGTGAAATTTTTTTATCGAGACAATCACGGAAATCACCCACGAATTCGGGGCCAACTCCAAATGCAGTGGCAATTCCTTTTGAGGATTATAGAGCAATAAAGCCTTTTCATCTTTCAAATCTAACGCATAAGTTCCCTGATTAAAAATAAATTTTGCTTTGCCTTTGATACCAAAATGAAATTGAATCAACCCTTGCTGTATTTGTCTTTCAGCAATAAAAACTTCATTTTCATTATTTTGAAAACGGATTAGGGTAAAATCTTCTTCAATTGTTACTATTTCTTGAGAACCCATAGCGATATTTTTTTGTATTAAATTTTGAAACAACTCAAAGTTTATTTAGAATAATTCTACATAAGATACATAGAAAGCCTTGATTTCAGTACAAATTTATAAGAAAATATGATGTTGAAAGCAATTTGTATTAAAATTTCTCACAGCGATACAAATAGTCCCTACAGCGTTACTTTTATAAAAAGTATAATGATAATTTTGTCGAACCTTCATTAGAAGCAGATTTTATGGAAAACAATCACGCACCAAAGCACCTCTATTTTTATGCTGTTGGTTTAAGCTATAAAAAAGCAGATGCTGTCATCAGGGGCGAATTTAGTTTAGATGCGAAAGCAAAAACTAATGTTCTGACGCAGGCCCAACAAGAAGGAATCGAAAGTTTGATTGTGACTTCTACGTGCAACAGAACCGAAATTTACGGTTTTGCCGAGCATCCTTTTCAGCTGATTAAATTGATTTGCGAAAATAGTAACGGTACTGTTGAAGCGTTCCAGAAAGTAGGCTTCGTCTATAAAAACCAAGAAGCCATTAACCACATGTTTCGCGTCGGAACCGGTTTGGATAGCCAAATTTTAGGAGATTTTGAAATCATCAGCCAAATAAAAAACAGCTTTAACGAATCAAAATCATTTGGATTAATCAACACTTTTTTAGACCGTTTGATCAACGCGGTAATCCAAGCCAGCAAAAAAATCAAAACCGAAACGGAAATTAGTTCCGGAGCAACTTCGGTTTCCTTTGCTTCCGTGCAATACATTATCAGAAACGTCGAAAACATCGGTAATAAAAATATTCTTCTTTTCGGAACCGGAAAAATCGGTAGAAATACCTGCGAGAATTTGGTAAAACACACTAAAAACGAGCACATCACTTTAATCAATAGAACCAAAGACAAAGCCGAAAAACTAGCGGGGAAACTCAATCTGATTGTAAAAGATTATTCCGAGTTGCACGTCGAATTGCAAAAAGCGGATGTAGTAGTTGTAGCGACCGGAGCGCAAAACCCTACGATTGATAAAGCGATTTTAAATTTGAAAAAACCGCTGTTGATTTTAGATTTATCCATTCCAAAAAATGTACATGAAAACGTTCAGGATTTAGAAGATGTTACGCTAATTCACATCGATCATTTATCGCAAATGACTGATGAAACTTTAGAGAAAAGGAAAACCTATATTCCGGCTGCGGAAGCCATTATCGAAGAAATCCGAGAGGAATTCATCAACTGGACAAAGGCTAGAAAATTCGCGCCTACCATTCATGCTTTGAAAGAAAAACTGAACTCCATCAAAGACGGCGAATTGAAAGTCCAACGCAAGAAAATCACCAATTTCGATGAAGAGCAAGCCGAACTCATCAGCAACAGAATCATTCAGAAAATCACCAACCATTTCGCGAATCACCTCAAAGACGATAGCACTATGGTAGATGAAAGCATCGAATGGATTGAGAAAATTTTTCAAATCGAAGCAAAATAAAAATCAACAAGGCGCCAAATTGTAAGCAACATTTTTGGCGTATCTAAAAGTATCTTGAACTAATTCGTCAATTTCGTGGCTAAACAAAAAGTAATCAGAATCGGTACCCGTGATAGCGAATTGGCACTTTGGCAAGCGCATACGGTTCAGATGCAATTGAACGATTTGGGATATGCAACCGAAATTGTAGCCGTAAAATCGCAAGGTGATATTATTCTCGATAAGCCACTTTACGAACTCGGAATTACCGGAATTTTTACCAAAACATTAGATATCGCCATGATCAATGGGCAAGTTGATATTGCCGTGCATTCGATGAAAGACGTCCCAACCGCCTTACCACAAGGCATCGTTCAAGCAGCCGTTTTAGAACGCGCCAATGTGTTGGATATTCTCGTTTACAAAGACAACCTCAATTTTCTGGAAACTACCGCAACAATTGCCACCGGAAGCCTTCGTCGTCAGGCGCAATGGCTGCACAAATATCCCAATCACACAGTCGTAGATTTGCGTGGCAACGTCAATACCAGAATGCAAAAACTTCAGGATAATGATTGGAATGGCGCTGTATTCGCCGCTGCTGGACTGGAGCGCATCAATCTAAAACCACAAACTTTTATAAACTTAGACTGGATGATTCCGGCACCGGCACAAGGCGCAATGGTCGTTGTGGCAATGGCAGAAGATGAATTTTGTCGTGAAGCAGTTTCTGATCTAAACGATATCGAAGCTGAAGTGTGTACGCATATCGAAAGACAATTTTTAAAAACATTAGAGGGCGGCTGCACTGCGCCAATCGGAGCGTTAGCCACCATAATGGAAGATGATATTGTGTTCAAAGGCGCTTTGTTTTCGTTAAATGGAAAAGAAAAAATGGCCATTGAAAAAACAGTGCCGTTACCCGAATGGAAGAAATTAGGTTTTCATACCGCCCACGAAATTTTAGAAAATGGCGGAAAGGAAATCATGTTAGAAATACGAAAATCGATGACGCCAAAATCATAAAATGGAAAATCAAATTCGCATCGTATCTACTAAAAAACTACTGCCGAATCAGAAGCAATATTTGCTGAATGCTCAGTTTTCAGTGGTGGAAGCGGATTTCATTGGAATCAAACACAAGAATTTCACCTTCGAAAATGATTCCGAATTTCTGATTTTCACCAGTCAAAATGCGGTAGAAAGCGTTCTTAAAAATAATAAAATCAACGCAATTGTCCCAAAAAGATGTTTTTGTGTCGGCGGGAAAACCAAAACACTTTTAGAGCAAAACGGATTTGTGGTGTTGGTTTGCACCGATTATGCGGCCGAGTTGGCTTCGATTATTTGCAATAAATATCTGAAACACACTTTTACTTTTTTTAGCGGGAATTTGAGAAGAGATATTTTGCCCGAAGCAATGCAACTGGCGCAAATTCAATTCAAAGAAATTGAAGTCTATGAAACGATATTTACGCCAAGTAACATACATTCAAAACCAGATGGCCTATTGTTTTTTAGCCCATCAGCAGTAGAAAGTTATCTGAAGGAAAATACAATTACCAATGAAATGTGCTTCTGCATTGGAGTTGCCACCGCCGAAGCCGTTGAAAAAATAACCGCAAATTGTATCATTGCCAATCAACCGTCTGTTGAAAATGTCATCATACAATGCATCAATTATTACAAAAAATGATCAAAAACGACCTGTTCTTAAAAGCCTTAAAAGGAGAAACCGTGCAACGCCCACCGGTGTGGATGATGCGTCAAGCCGGAAGATATTTGCCTGAATTCATCGCCTTGCGTGACAAATACGATTTTTTCACGCGTTGCCAAACGCCGGAAATAGCCGCTGAAATCACGGTTCAACCAATTCGCAGAATCGCGCCAGATGCCGCGATTTTATTCTCTGATATTTTGGTCGTGCCACAAGCAATGGGCATCGAAGTCCTGATGAAAGAAAACGTAGGCCCGTTTTTACCGAATCCGATTCGGACGCCCCAAGATGTAGAAAAAGTCATTGTTCCGAACATTCAAGAAACATTAGGCTACGTGATGGACGCGATCAAACTGACCAAAGAAATGCTCAACGACGAAGTACCTTTGATTGGTTTTGCGGGTTCACCATGGACAATCTTCTGCTACGCTGTAGAAGGAAAAGGCTCCAAAAGTTTCGACACCGCCAAAGGATTTTGCTTCACACACCCCGAAGCAGCGCACGTTTTATTACAAAAAATCACCGACACGACGATTCTATATTTAAAGGAAAAAGTACAAGCAGGCGTCAATGCCGTGCAGATCTTCGACTCGTGGGGCGGCATGCTATCACCAGTCGATTATCAAGAATTTTCATGGAAATATAGCAACCAAATTGTGGAAGCTTTAGCCCCCGAAACCCATGTGATTGTCTTCGGAAAAGGCTGCTGGTTCGCACTCAATGAAATGGGGAAAAGCAAAGCGTCCGCGCTCGGAGTCGACTGGACGTGCTCGCCAAGAAACGCCCGTTATTTATCCGGTGGCAACATCACCTTGCAAGGAAATTTTGATCCGTCGCGATTGCTGTCGCCGATTCCAACCATCAAAAAAATGGTGCATCAAATGATCGACGAGTTCGGAAAAGACAAATACATCGTGAATCTCGGCCACGGCATTTTGCCCAACATTCCGGTCGATCATGCCAAAGCATTTATCGATGCCGTCAAAGAATACCATCAATAATGAAAATTGGAGCGTGCCCGCGCCGAAAAGGCGCGGTCGGGCTGTTCGCGGTGCACGGCACCCTGCTGCCATCCCTCACGCAACACGTTAAATACAAACAGAAATCTCAATATGCCACTAACCGCTAGACTTCGAGATGAAGAAAACGAACGCATCAATACCATTCTGAAAAGACTGATTGGCATGGATTACGTTCCGGAAAATGGTACTGCAGGAATCGATGAAATCCTCGCCAGTATTGGTTACAACCTGCAATTGCTACTCGATAGCAAAGCATTGGAATTGGTGGCAGATCTTCAACAAAAAAATTTCGATTGGGAAAATGCCGAGCAATTTGCAGACTTTCTTTTCGCACTTTCAACGCGGTTGCCGGAATATAAATTTTCATTAAGTGAAAAAGCAGCAGTAATCTATCAATACGTTCAGACCGAAAGCAAAACATTTTCCTGGACGATTCAGAATAAAATCACTCAAATTTCAAAAGCCAATACTAATGAAATGGGATAATTGGACAACAGTACGATTAGACACAGTGCTTCCATCAGAATTTTTTCAACTGATTGAAGACAACAAATCGCATATCGAAAACACGTTCCCAATAACGTTGTTCAATTGTTCTACAATAGAAAAAACAACTTCGTTTCTCGAAATGAACAAAAAAAAAGAACGAGACGAAGACGGTTATTATTTTTATATCAGAAACCAGGAAACCCAAAAACTAATAGGGTATGTCTGCATCAAAAACGTCAACAAAGCGATAATGAAATGCGAATTGGCCTATTTCATCGATCAGAATTTTGAAGGGCAAGGGATTGTTTCCAAAGCAGTTTTACAAACCATCGACTTTTGTTTCCATGAATTAATGATGAATAAAGTCTTTATCTGCACATCGAAAATAAATGCTGCAAGCCAGCGGGTGGCCACCAAATATGGCTTTCAACAAGAAGGTATTTTGCGCGAAGAATTCAAAAACGGAAAAGGCATTTTAGAAGATATCGTCTATTTTGGATTATTGAAATCAGAATATAAACACCATGAAAAATAAGTTCTACGACTACATACGCACGCTTCAGGACCAAATCGTCGCCGGATTAGAAGCCGTCGATGGCGAGGCAAAATTCCGTGAAGATCTTTGGGAAAGGCCCGAAGGCGGCGGTGGAAGAACACGCGTTCTCGAAAACGGAGAAGTTATCGAGAAAGGCGGCGTCAATATTTCAGCGGTACACGGGAAATTGCCCGAGGCGATGCAAAAAATGTTTAATGTTGGTGAAGCTGATTTTTTTGCATGTGGATTAAGTCTTGTCATTCATCCCAAAAACCCTATGGCACCAACCGTTCACGCGAATTGGCGCTATTTCGAAATGTACGACGACAACGGAAATATCATCCAGCAATGGTTCGGAGGCGGTCAGGATTTAACACCGTATTATTTGTTTGAAGACGATGCAGTTCATTTTCATCAAACGTGCAAAACCGCTTGTGACAAACACAGTCCGGAGTTCTATCCCAAATTCAAAATGCAATGCGACCAGTATTTCTGGAATGCCCATCGCCATGAAGCGCGTGGTATCGGGGGTTTATTTTTCGATTATTGCAAAGCAGACGATAAAAAGACCATGGAAGATTGGTTTAAATTCGTCACCGAAGTAGGCAATAGTTTCCTAGAAGCTTATCTTCCAATTTTAGAAAAAAGAAAAAAGTTATCCTACACCGAAGCCAATAAAACTTGGCAGGAAATCCGCCGCGGTCGCTATGTTGAATTCAATTTGGTGCACGACAAAGGCACTTTATTTGGACTCAAAACTAACGGCCGCATCGAAAGCATACTGATGAGTTTGCCGCCGCATGTGCAATGGGTTTATGACCATCATCCCGAAAAAGGAAGCGAAGAAGAAAAGTTAATTCAAGTTTTAGAACATCCAAGAAATTGGATATAAGCGAGTAGCTTTTAACCATCAGCTTTAAAAAGAGAAAGATGAGGAATTACAAGAATTTTTTGGTTTGGGAGAAATCACATCTCAACGGACTAATTATAAAATTAAACACCGCTAACAGCTATTAGCTGACAGCTAAATACTAAAAACTATGTTCCCATTACAAAGAGGCAGAAGATTACGCGTCAACGAAAGCATCCGGTCGTTAGTCAGAGAAACCAGTTTGAGCCCTTCAGATTTTATGTTCCCAATGTTCATTACCGAAGGGGAAAACTACCAGTCTGAAATCGCATCGATGCCAGGCATTTTCCGTCGTTCTATCGATTTAACCGTCGAAGAAGTAAAAGAAGTTTTTGCATTAGGCATTCGCGCGGTCAACATTTATGTCAAAGTCAATGAAAGCCTAAAAGACAACACCGGCAAAGAAGCATGGAATCCAAATGGACTCATGCAATGCGCGATCAAAGCGATTAAAATTGCTTGTCCTGAAATGATTGTAATGCCTGATGTAGCGCTCGATCCGTATTCAATTTACGGTCACGACGGCATCATCGAAAACGGCGATATTGCTAACGATGCAACCAATGAAGCTTTGGTAAAAATGGCCGTATCACACGCACAAGCCGGAGCCGATTTCGTAGCGCCGAGCGACATGATGGACGGTAGAGTGCTGCGTTTACGCCAAGGATTAGATGCTGCGGGATTTTCGAACGTCGGCATCATGAGTTATTCCGCTAAGTACGCTTCCGCTTTCTACGGGCCGTTTCGCGACGCCTTAGACAGCGCACCAAGAGAAGCCGATGTGGAAGTCCCGAAGGACAAAAAAACCTATCAAATGGATTATGCCAACCGCATCGAAGCCATCAAAGAAGCGCTTATGGATGTCGAAGAAGGCGCCGATATGGTTATGGTAAAACCCGGAATCGCATACCTCGATATCGTTCGCGAAGTCAAAAATGCGGTGCATGTTCCCGTGACGGTTTTTCATGTGTCAGGCGAATACGCAATGATCAAAGCCGCGGCGGAAAGAGGTTGGCTCGACCACGACAAAATCATGATGGAACAACTCATGTGCATCAAACGCGCCGGAGCAAGTCTGATTTCGACGTATTTTGCTAAAGAAGCCGCTATTTTATTGAAGCAATAACATGAAAAAAGCAACCGTATTTTTATTCATAATGATTGCCTTTGCTTGCAAAAAGGAAATAACATCGACTCCAGAAAAAGCCAAAACCCCAATCGAATTAGGGAAAGAAATCTTCGAAGGCAAAGGCAATTGCATAGCTTGTCATCAGCCGAATCAGAAAATTGTCGGCCCGAGCATTCAAGACATTGCTCAAGCATATAAGGATAAAAACAGCAGCATCGTGACGTTTCTAAAAGGCAACGGCGAACCCATCGTAGATCCAAGTCAATACGAAGTCATGAAGACCAATTTTGCCATTACCAAAACCATGACCGACGAAGAATTGAACGCCATCAAAGCCTATATTGATTCCCATTTACAGTAGGAGCTACTCCCGCTTTCGCCTCTATCTTTGTTCGTGCCTCACAAAGGATGCCGGCTCTATCGGGGCTAGGGCAACTCGGTCTAAATTTATCTTTTCGGGGTTTGTGACTTTACGATAAAAAACTATCTTTATCTAATGGAAACCGCCTACATCAAAACGCCACTTGGTACCGCCAAAATCTTAGGCGACGCAGAAGGAATTTCTGTAATTTCGATACTTAGCGAAGGCGAGATTTCCAAAAAGATTCCGGCCGTTTTAAAAGAAGCCATCCAACAACTCAACGACTATTTTGATGGGAAACGCCATACGTTCACTTTCAAAATGAATCCAGCAGGAACCGATTTCCAACAAAAAGTCTGGCAGGAACTATTCAAAATCCCATTCGGGAAAACCATGTCCTACATGGATTTGTCCAAAAAACTCGGCGATGTCAAAGCTATCCGCGCAGTTGCTTCCGCCAACGGGAAAAACCCATTATGGATTGTCGTTCCATGTCACCGAGTTATCGGAACTGACGGCTCGCTTACTGGTTACGCTGGTGGATTGTGGCGCAAGAAATGGTTGTTAGAACATGAATGTCCGTCGCCGCAACAAAGTTTGTTTTAAGATTCAAAAGCAACAGCAATTTTATGTAAATTCGTAAATAAGTTAAAGAACAGCTTATCGTTTAAATAATCCGCCATGAAATTTTTCACAAAGTTCCTCCTTTGGTTCGTCATAGTTTTCGCCACAATCATTGCCTTACTCTACATTTTCCAAGTCGATTATTTACTCAAAGCCGTGCGCACGATTTATTTTAATGGGCATACAACGGCGTTTCTAAAGGATTACACCGAATTCGAAAACCGCACCATTCCCAAAAGCCACACGCCACAGCCTTGGGCAACTTCCAAAGAGTATAATACCGTAAAACCAACTGTTGAATTGGAGAAATGGCATAAAAAACTAGGAACAGTCGCTTTCTTAATCATTAAAAATGACAGTGTTTGGAACGAAAGTTATTACGACGATTACGATAAAAACTCCAAATCGAATTCGTTCTCGATGGCGAAAAGCATTGTTTCTGCTTCGTTGGGAAAAGCCATTATGCAAGGAAAAATTAAAAGTTTAGACCAGAAAGTTTCGGATTTCTTTCCACACTTTAAAAAAGGGAAATCGGCGAATATGACAGTCGGCGATTTGTCTTCCATGGCTTCCGGATTGGATTGGGATGAATCGTATTATAGTCCATTTTCAATTACAACCCGCGCTTATTTTGATGAAGATTTAAATAAAGTCATCCTCGGTTTAAAGGGTGAAACAGAACCCGGGAAAGCCTACAAATATTTAAGTGGCAACACCCAATTGCTGGCGATGTGCATCGAAAAAGCTACTGGGAAAAGCCTCGCCGATTATGTAGCGGAGAACTTCTGGAATCCGATGGGTGCTGAAAATGAAGCGCTTTGGCAGACCGATCACAAGGACGGAATCGTCAAAGCGTATTGCTGTTTTGCCAGTAACGCCAGAGATTTTGCACGTTTCGGAAAACTCTATAAACAGCACGGCAAATGGAACGGACAACAAGTGCTCGACAGTGCTTTCATCGCCAAATCGACTACGCCGCGATTTACGGAATCACCGGAATATGGTTACGGCTGGTGGCTCTGCAATTATAAAGACAAGAAGATATTTTATATGCGTGGGCATTTGGGACAATACGTAATCGTAATTCCACAAGATGATTTGATTATTGTTCGATTAGGAAATCAGCACCAGCACAGTACGACAGGAAGTCCACATAGCGACGACTTCTTTGTTTATATCGATGAAACTTATAAAATGCTAGCCGCTAAAAAATAATACCAGCCAAGTAATGTTTAATTTAATATATATACGCCATGATTGAAAAAATGAACCTCGAAAACATCTTGTTCCTCGACATCGAAACAGTTCCGGAACAAGAGAATTTTACTGCCTTAGACGCTGAAATGCAATCCCTTTGGGAACACAAAACGCAATTTCAGAGAAAGGAAGAATTCACTGCCGAAGACTTCTACGAGCGCGCAGGAATATGGGCAGAGTTCGGAAAAATAGTCTGTATTTCCGCCGGTTATTTTACGTTCAAAGGAGACATTCGCCATTTTAGGGTAACGTCTTTTTTTGGAGATGAAGTCAAAATTTTAAAGGATTTTTCTACTTTGATGAACAATCATTTTAGTCACGCACAGCATCTTTTGTGCGGCCATAATGCCAAGGAATTCGATATTCCATTTATCGCCAGACGAATGATAATCAATCAAATCGCTATTCCATCGAAGCTCAATTTATTTGGAAAAAAACCATGGGAAGTGCCGCATTTAGACACTTTAGAATTATGGAAATTTGGCGACTACAAACATTTCACTTCGTTAAAACTATTGACAAAAATACTGGGAATTCCCTCTTCGAAAGGCGACATCGATGGCAGTCAGGTTGGATATGTTTACTATGTTGAAAAAGATATCGATCGTATTATCACCTATTGCGAAAAAGATGTGATTGCCGTTGCTCAAGTTTTTCTGAGGTTGCGAAGAGAAGATTTGTTGATTGACGAAGAAATCTTGCATGTTTAAAATGATAAATCTTTGCGACTCTGCGCCTTCGCGAGATTAAATTTCACACAAAGGCGCGAAGACGCAAAGTATAAATTGTATACATTTACAAAAAACAAATTTATGGTATTAAGTAGGTTTTGGCTCGTGATTTTTATTTCTTCCATCGTTTTTGTTGTCGTCAGTTTGTGTATGGGTAACAGCTATACCATCGATTTTATTTTGAATGGAAAGAAAGATGATCCGGTTTTAATCTCTGAAAAATACATCCGGCAATTACCTGCATTTATCAAAGACAGCATCGAAAAAGCGCCGGAGCAGACAATGACGATCAACCGGGATACGCTGAATTTGGATACGACTTATGTTTATAAAAACAAGACTGTAAAAATTTATAGCGGGATTCAAAAATCGGATGGGTTATTACCAACTTGTAAAAACACTTTATTAGATTTAATTCTCCCGCTTATTGCGTATTTGGCTTTTTTCTGTGGATTGATGGAGCTTTTAATCATTTCCGGAGCTTCTGGAAAATTGGCTAAAGTATTAAGTCCGGTTTTCGTAAAAGTGTTTCCGAGTATTCCAAAGGACCACCCATCTATATCCTACATGACCTTAAATTTTGCGGCTAATTTCCTTGGATTGGATTCTGCTGCTACACCATTTGGATTAAAAGCGATGGAGAGTTTACAAGAAATAAATCCAGAAAAAGA